>CADBFL010000101.1 GCA_902793875.1 uncultured Eubacteriales bacterium
CCATACTCGTGTTCCTGATGCTCGGACCTGCAGCCTTTCTGCTGGTGTATCACTCCATGTGGAGAGTCGCGGTCAAGATCACGGAGAACGCCGCACTGCGCGAATCGAACGAGCTCAGGGAATTCGAGGAAAAGCGCTACCGCGAGCTTCGCAAGTACATGGACGAGACGCGCACGATGCGTCACGACTTCAGACAGCATCTGCTTGTGATAGACGGCTACGCGAAGAGCGGCGAGTTTGAGAAGCTGAAGAACTATATAAGCCAGTTTACCGGCACGTTCAACGATTACCGCCCGCCGATAGCCGCCAATCCGGCGCTGGATGCCGTGGCCACGCACTACGAAGCCATGGCCGAAGAGCAGGGCACTCACATAAAATGGATCATCGGACTGCCCGGAGAGCTCCCTCTGCCGGAATCCGACTTCATCGCCATTTTCGGGAACCTCGTCGAAAACGCCCTGATCGCGGTGCGTGAGATTCCCGAAGAAGAGCGCACCGTGCACGTGACCGCGCGCATGCTCACTGACGGGATGCTCGGTCTCACGGTAAAGAACCCGTACACGGGTACGATAAAGTTAAATAAAAAAGGCCTTCCCCGCACGGACAAGCCCGGCCACGGGATAGGCCTCGCTTCAGTAAATGCGACCGCCGGCCGCTACAACGGCACGCTCGACATCAGCACGGACGACGGGATATTCTCCGCGTCGGTGCTCCTCTGCCTTTAGATCGAGACGCAGCCTGCGCCGCGCCGGCGTATCCATGACCGCTCGCGCATCCGTCCGGATCCGGCTACAGCGCGTTTATTTCCTTTATGGCTTCGAGGAGTTTCGGAAACTCCTCTTTTTTCGGCAATCTCACTCTCACGGAGGTCGAATCCAGTCCCTTAAAATCGTAGCCGTCTATCACCAGGACCCCGCGCTTCAGGAATTCTTCGGCGAGCTTTATGTCCTTGTCATCGTGGTAGAGCAGCAGCAGGGAATTCGTGTCGAGGGTCTCGGCCATGTGCAGGCGCCCCGAAGCAGGGCCCGGCTTCCTCTTTTCGTATGTTTCGGCATCGTCGCCCTCGCCCTTTTTATACACCTTTATGACCGGAGGATTCAGGACGTCCCTGATTTCCGCCTTCATCCCGGCAAAGTCCTCCCTGCACTTCTCCAGGAATTCCGGGTGCTTCAGCGCCTCGGCCGCCACTTCCCTGGCGAGCTCGCTCACCATGTACGGATTCACCATCTTGTGCAGATAGCCGATCAGGTCCTTGTGGGCTATGACATAGCCGGCTCTGAGTCCCGCCAGCCCGAAAGCCTTCGAAAGGGTCTTCACTACCGCGAGGTTAGGGTACTTCGAGAACAGCTGCACCGCCGAGTTCTCCTTAGGCATGAAGTCGCCGTAGGCCTCGTCGACTATGACCATGATGTCCTTTTTCAGAGCCTTCGCGACGATCTCTTCGATCTCGCCGATGTCTATGCACTGCCCGGTCGGATTGTTCGGGTTGTCTATATATATAAAATTGTAGGTCTTTCCCGGCATCGAGACCGCCGCATACCTGTCGGCGATGAAGTGCATCGAAAGGAATTCGTAAGTATCGAATCTGTAGTTGAACTCCTTTTTGAGCTGGTAAGGCGCGTAGTCGATCCCTATCATCTCGGCGTGCATGTAGTAGTCGGTGAACTGCGGCGAAACTCCCAGCACCATGGAATCGTGCGTGTCGAAGATGTTGTTTATTATGTACAGCGCGTTGATGCTGCCGTCCGCCAGCAGGATATTGCCCCGCTCGACATCGATCACGTCCTTCCAGTATCCGCGTATCGCATCGTAAAGAGCGTCGCTGTGCGGGTACGGGCCGAGGCGGGCCGGATCGAAGTCCCTGAAGACCTTTTCGCATTCCGGCGGGAAGCCGTAGGGGTTGCAGCCCTCGCTGCAGTCTATGCCCCCGGGCGGAAGCTCGATATGTTCCATCGCATAGCTTATGTGTTTCCGTTCAAGCAGTTCTTTTCTGATCTTCATGGCATGCCTCCCCGCATGGTCGATGTTATACCTTGATAATAACACAAGTCCGTTGTTGACATGACAATCTTTTCGTATATACTGTGTATATACAGGAGGTGGGATCGATGCAACTAACTCTCAAGCAATGGGGAAACAGCTGCGGCGTTCGCTTTACCAAAGAATTCATGAAGCAGGCCGGAATAAAAGTCGATGATACTCTGGATGCGGAAGTAGTCGATGGCAGGATCATTCTGACCCCGGGCTTCAGGCACAGAAGCCTCCGGGAAAGAGCCGCCGAATACGGGGGCGATCTGAATATTTCAGGCGAGTTCGACTGGGGTGAACCGGTCGGCAGAGAGGTATGGTAGATGGCAAAGGCAGAGCAGGGCGATCTGCTTAAACTTGCGGGAATGTCCTTTCCTGTAATGGTAGTAAGCAACGACATTTTCAACGGATCCGGAACAGCTGTAGTATGCCCTGTTCAGAAGAATGCAGCTCCCGGACCTCTTCATATCGAGCTGAAGGACTGCCCGGTCGAAGGTTATGTCATGTGCGAATACATGAAGCTGGTGGATCTGCGCGTCCGAAAGTTCAGTAAGATATCGGGCGCTCATGACTTTGATATCATGAACATTTCCGATGCCGTGATGGGTATTTTTGATTATCAGAATAATTGACAGAGGATATTGACCATGGAAAATAAAAAAACTGTGCTGCTCGGCATAAGCGGCGGGATATCCGCCTACAAATCGGTGTATGTGGCGAGCGGACTCAAGAAGCTCGGCTACGATGTGCGCGTCGTCATGACGGAGAACGCCGCGAAGTTCGTGTCTCCTCTTACCTTCGAGACCATGAGCTGCGGCAAGGTCGTCACGGATGTGTTCGACCCGCGAAACGACACTCCGACCGAGCACATAGAGCTGAGCCATGCGGCCGATCTCATACTCATAGCGCCGGCGACCGCCAACACTATCGCCAAGCTCGCGCACGGCATCGCCGACAACATGCTGACGACGACCGTTCTCGCGGCAACATGCCCGAAGCTGATCTCGCCGGCGATGAACACCGACATGTTCGAGAATCCCGCCACGCAGGACAATCTCAACATACTGCGCGACTACGGCTTCGACATCATCGAGCCGGCGTACGGGATGCTGGCCTGCGGGGTCGAAGGCAAGGGCAAGATGCCCGAGCCGGACGTCCTGATCAGCTATGTGGAGCAGTGGATATCAAAGCCCAAGGACATGAGCGGACTCAGGGTGCTCGTGACCGCGGGCCCGACCGAAGAGGCCGTCGACCCTGTCCGCTATATCACCAATCACTCGAGCGGCAAGATGGGCTATGCGCTTGCGAGGATGGCCGCGCGCAGGGGAGCGGAGGTGACGCTGGTGTCCGGCAGGACAGCGCTTCCGCGCGAGCCTTTCGTGGAGACTGTCGATGTGCTGAGCGCGGAAGACATGTTCAATGCCGTCACCGGACGCGCTCCCGAGATGGACATCATCATCAAGGCCGCGGCTGTCGCGGACTTCACTCCTGCGAATCCTTCGTCCGAGAAGATAAAGAAAGCGGATCTTATGGCTACTTTGGCAGACACCTCACAGGCGCCGCATAAAGGACTCGAGCCTGAAAGAGACAGCAGCTCCGCCGGCGGCAGCAGGGACATGTCGATAAAGCTCGCGCCGACCCGCGATATCCTGAAATATCTGGGCGAGCACAGAAGGAGCGGCCAGTTCCTCTGCGGCTTCGCGATGGAGACCCGGGACCTCATGGAGAACGCGACGGCCAAGCTTGCGAACAAGAACGTCGACATGATATGCGCAAACAGCCTCCGCACAAAAGGAGCGGGCTTTGCGGGCGACACCAATGTGGTCACCATAATAACGAAGGACGGCGTGAAGGAACTTCCGCTCATGAGCAAGCTCGACGCCGCCGACGCGATACTGGATGAGATCATGCTCGCAAAAAAATAGAAAAAACAGTACGGAGTCCGGTCTCCCTGTCCGCGACGGATTTGTATATCATATGAGACCAGATACGAAAACAGATAACCGAACATATAAGGAGGATAATGGTCATGGCTAAAGATCTGAGTGCATTCCTTACAAGACTGAGTGAGGATACCGCATTTGCCGAAGAGGCGATAGAAAAGAGCAAGAGCATTGCCGCTGCCGGAAAGATTTCCGACGACAAAATGCTGACCGTCAGAGTCGGAAAGGAAATGGGCTATGAGTTCACGCTGGACGACATAAACAGGACGGAACTGAAGATCGAAGAGAATGAAGCTGCAAGGAACGCAGCCGGGGCAAAAGAGCTGCTGACCGACAGGTTCGAGCTTGATCCGGAAGCGCTCGCTGACGTCGCAGGCGGATGCAGTGAGACCTGGGATCCTCATGACTGGAAATTTATAGGCAAAGAAGAAGGTGTACTCTGGGGATATAACCTGCGTTACCGCTGCACAAAATGCCACGAAGAAAAAACCGAGTGGGAAAAATGGCCGTGGGAGTAGCGGTCATATAATCCAAAGAAAAAAAAGGTCTCCGCAGAACTGAACTGCGGAGACCTTTTTCAATAGATCGATATGTTAATGGAGTTTTATGAGCCTGCCTTGTTATCAGACCGGAAATTCGATCGCGATGTCCTTTCCCTCTGCGATGTAGAGCTTGACGACTCCGCCGCTGAACGCGATCTGCGTGCCGGCAGGCACCGCCATCGCAGGAACGGCAGCTTCTTCAGCGCCGGCTTCCTCTGCAGGAGCGTCTCCGCCCGCTGCAGCAGGGTCCTGGATGTTGTCGACGATCTCAGCTGTGAGCGGCGTCAGGGAATCGGAGACCTCCTTCAGTGTGGCGCCGATGCACTGACCGATAGTCAGGCAGCCGTCGAGCTTGAGGAGTCCCGTGTCCACGAGGTCCGGGAAGATAGCCGGATCTTCGAGGTTGTGGTGCGAGATCTCGCCCGGCTCCATTCTGCAGCAAAGCACTGCAGGGTCGTTCTTATGTTCCAGCGCATATTCCAGTTCGATTGACATTTTGTATATCCTCCTGTTTTTTCATTTATTCAGACATATATAATATTCTTCTATTTGAAGCGAAATGACAAGGGCGCAGACCATTGATATTGCCTATACGTGCGCTCCGGGATATAGGCTCAGTCAATTTGTCATAAAAATGCCTCCCCCATAAAATGGATACAGGCGGAGATATCCGCTGTATTGTTTTTCTTATTACGGAAAATGGAGGTATCAGTTATGGAAAAGAAAAACGACAGGCTATTCATCATAATAGCCGGAGTCGTCATCGGCATCATCGCCGCGGGACTTGCCTTCCTCGGAAACCCTAAGAACATGGGCTTCTGCATCGCTTGCTTCCTGCGCGATACCGCCGGCGGACTCGGACTCCACAAGGCTCCTCCGGTTCAGTACATCAGACCGGAGATCATCGGGATCGTCATCGGCGCTTTCTGCGCGGCCTTCGCAAAGAAGGAATTCGGTTCCAAAGGAGGTTCCGCTCCTATGACGAGATTCGTCCTCGGATTCTTCGCGATGGTAGGATGTCTCATGTTCCTCGGCTGCCCGTTCAGGATGATCCTGAGACTGGCCGGCGGAGACATGAACGCGATCTTCGGACTCATCGGATTCGTGATCGGCATCTTCTGCGGCATCTTCTTCCTCAAGAACGGCTACAGCCTTAAGAGGACATACAGCCTCACAAAGTATGAGGGCTACTGGATGCCTGTGCTCGAGGTAGTGACATTCATCCTGCTCCTCGCGAAGCCTGCATTCATCGCGTTCTCCGAAGAAGGCCCTGGTTCGATGCATGCTGCGATCGGTATCGCTCTCGCTGCGGGACTCATCGTCGGCGTTCTCGCTCAGAGGACAAGACTGTGCATGGTCGGCGGAATGAGAGACCTCGTCCTCTTCAAAGAGACAAGGCTCCTGTGGGGATTCATCGCCATCCTCGCTTCGGCTCTCGTGACCAACCTTATCCTCGGCGGATTCAATTTCGGATTTGCCGATCAGCCGGTGGCTCACACTGACGGTCTCTGGAACTGCCTCGGCATGCTGCTCGTAGGATTCGCCTGCGTGCTCCTCGGCGGATGCCCGCTCAGACAGCTCGTAATGTCCGGCGAAGGAAACGCCGACAGCGCAGTGACAGTTCTCGGCCTCCTGGTCGGAGCTGCGTTCTGCCACAACTTCGGACTCGCTTCCAGCCCTGAAGGCCCTACGCCTGCAGGCAAGATCGCCGTCATCATCGGCATCGTGGTCGTCTGCGCGATCGGAGTGCTCAACACCTATGTGAAGGAATCCGCTGCCGAAGCCAAAGACGCCGCGTAAGCAAAGGAGGCTCATAATGGTAGACGCCAGAGGACTTTCGTGCCCTATGCCTGTGATCATGACCCAGAACGCGATGAAGAGCAAGGAGAACTACTATGAAGTCATGGTGGACGCTCCGGCTCCTCTCGAAAACGTGTCGCGCTATGCGCGCAGCCAGGGTTACATGGT
>CADBFL010000102.1 GCA_902793875.1 uncultured Eubacteriales bacterium
GAAGATTCTTGTTATCAACCCGGGGGCAACATCGACAAAGATCTGCGTATTCGAGGACGAGAACGAAGTCATGCGCGTCGGCATCGATCACGATGCGGCCGAGATCGCAAAGTATCCGCACGTAGTCGATCAGGCTCCGTTCAGAAAGGAAGCCATCCTGAAGACCATCGAAGAGAAGGGCTACAGGCTCAGCGACTTCGATGCGATCTGCGGCAGAGGCGGCCTCTTCAAACACATCCCTTCGGGCACATACAAGGTGAACGATGCTGTCATCAGAGACATCGAGAATCCTCCGTACGGAGAGCACGCGGCGAACCTCGGAGCGTACATCTCAAAGGAACTCGCCGATTCCGTCGGCATCCCGGCCTTCTTCGTGGATCCTGTATGCGTCGACGAGATGGAGCCTCTGGCCAGATATTCGGGCCTCGGTCTTCCGGGCTTTGAGAGACAGTCGTTCTTCCATCCGCTGAACCACAAGTCGGTCGCCAGAAAGGCAGCGAAGCAGCTCGGCAAGGCTTATGAGGAGCTGAACCTCGTGATCTGCCACCTCGGCGGAGGAGTTTCCGTCGCGGCCCACAAGAAGGGCAAGGTAGTCGACGTGAACAACGTCAAGGACGACGGAGCGATGGGCATGGACAGGGGAGGAGCTCTGCCTGCCAACGCCCTGGTCAATCTCTGCTTCCAGGAGGGCATGACCAAGGCTGATGTAAAGAGGATCATCGGACAGGAAGCCGGAATCTATTCGTATACCGGCACCAAGGACCGGCGACGAAAAGATGATGGAAGCATTCAAGGCGATCGCCTATCAGCTCGCGAAGGACATCGGAGCGATGTCGGCGGTGCTCAGATTCAATGTAGACGCTATCATCTTTACGGGAGGAATGGCATATTCCGAAAGATTCTGCGAGGAGATCGGATCCTATGTAAGCAAGATCGCTCCTATCATGAGATTCCCCGGAGAAGAAGAGATGAAGGCTCTCGCAGAGGGCGCGCTCAAGGCTCTGCAGACAGGACACTGGGAAATATACGAATAAAGCGATAAGGAGATAAGGAGGTCCGGAAGTGGACAAGAATCTCGACCGCTACATAAAGGAAAATTTTCAGACGGCGATGGACTATCACTATATCCAGCCGTATTATCAGCCCGTCATACGGACATCATCCAGACAGCTGTGCAGTTTTGAAGTGCTGGCACGCTGGATGGATCCGGAGATCGGCATGATATACCCGGATGAATTCATTCCTGTCCTGGAGGAGAACAATCTGATACACATCCTCGACCTGTACATCATCAGGCAGGCATGTGCGAAGCTTCGCATGACTTTTGCCGGAGAAGGTGTGCCTGTGCCGATATCGGTCAATCTGTCCAGAAAGGATTTCGACCTCTGCGATATTTTTATCCTGGTCGACAGTATAGTGACGCAAAACCTATTGCCCCGTGATTTCATCAACATCGAGATCACCGAAAGTTCGGTGGCAGAGGACAAAGAGATGATGCTCACCGAGATAAAAAGGTTCCGTTCGAACGGATACCAGGTCTGGATGGATGATTTCGGGAGTGCTTATTCATCGCTCAACACCCTCAAGGATTTTGAGTTTGACGAGATCAAGCTCGACATGGGTTTCCTCCGGCCGTTCACTCAGAGGTCGCAGAGGATCGCGGCATCGGTCATAGACATGGCCAAGGGCCTCGGCATCCACACACTGGCAGAAGGCGTTGAGAACGAGGAACAGTTCAGATTCCTCCGCAACATCGGGTGTGAGAAGGTGCAGGGCTACTACTTCGGCAAACCGATGAAGTACGAGGATGCTCTTGATGCGCTCATCGCCAAGGGGGTCGGAACAGAAAGACCTCAGGAGCGTAAATACTATGACGACATAGGCAAAGTGAATCTTCTGAGCGCTGTGCCGTTCATGACGAAGGAGGAGAGGGACTCCATCACGACTGCCCGCCAGCTCAACAGTATCCCTCTTGCACTGGCAGAGGTCAGAAAGGACTGCTTCAGCATACTCTTTTACAATACGGCCTTTGAAGAGACTGCGCTCGAAACCGGGATGTTCGCCAATATCTTTTCACAGGAGCAGCTGAGGAAGCCTCAGCCTTTCAATCTGCTCTCTGACAGGATCATCAGCCTGATGGATTCCACCGTCAGCGGAGAAGAGGGAAGGATGCTGTTCAGCGCGCATGATGAATACTACGAGGTGCAGGCGAAGTGCGTTGCGAAGATGAGCGACAAGTACAGCGTTCTGATCAGAATGAGCAACCTGTCGAAGACCGCCAGAACGGCCAACACGAGTCTTCTCGATGATTCCCTCGTCCGCATATACTCCATGTTCGAGAGGATCACGCTGGTAGATCTCAACGAGGATACGATCAGACCTCTGTATACGACGACCAGGGAGGAACTCGTATCTCAGAATACGGGGGCTCTCAGCATGGCGCAGGAGTATGCCGAAAAATATATTTACCCTGAGGACAGGGACGCGTACCTGCGCATGGTGGACCCGCGCACGGTCGAAAAGAGATTCCGTGAAGCGGGAGTCAATTTCATGACCAGAGTGCTGCGAACGAAAGGCCACCATGGCGAGTATCTGTGGAAAGAACATACGGACCTCCGCCTCGAAGAGAATGTATACCTTATCCTTATACGCAACATTCACAGGTCCGTGATCGCGTTCGAAAACAAGATCCACAGGGAGCGCAAAGACTACTCGCCGGAGATGCTGTGGAACAACCTGGTGCAGTCGGATCTGCTGCGGATATTCTGGAAGGACAAAGAACGCCGTTTCCTCGGTGCCAGCAAGGCCTTTCTTGATTACTACGGATTCAGCAGTGCAGATGAGATAATCGGGAAGAACGACGAAGACATGGAATGGCATCTCGATCCGGGCGTTTACAGGGACGATGAACTGCGGGTGCTCAGCGAGGGCATCACCACACACAACCTTCCGGGACGATGCCTTGCAGACGGAGAGAACCGCGAGATACTGGCCTCAAAGACGCCGATATACGATGTCGACGGCGCGATAACAGGTCTGATGGGATATTTTATCGACAGAGGCCTTCTGGACGAGCACGACCAGCGCGGCAAAGAGACAAAGCGAAGGGATCTGTATACAGGCCTTCTCAATTCCAGAGGCATGGCCGAAGAGGCGGCAAGATTCAGAGATGAATTCTATCTGCGCAAACGGGACTTCGTGCGTCTGAATATACAACTGGACGAGTTTGAATCGCTGAACGACAGATATGGCTACGATTTCGGCGACAAAGTCCTGCTGGCGTTCGGCAAAGCGCTTAAAAAAGCTTTCGGCCGAAGCTGCGTCGTGGGCAGATCCGCAGGTACAAGCTTTGTGATCATGAAGCAGATGGAAAGGGTCGAGGATGCCAGCCTTCTGAGGGAGCAGATCCGACATGCCTGCGGTTCCATCTCTGAGGTCGAAGGCGTGCCTGTTACGATCTACTCCTCGGTGGGATATTCATTTTTCTCAGAGACCGAGAGCCTGAGCGAACAGGAAAAGCTGTCCGAACGGAGGATCCTTGCAGACCACAACAGGAACGTCTCCAACGAGATACTCATAGCGCGGGCCTCTGAGCTCTTCCACTTCTTTGACGATATACCGGCCGTTTATGCGGTATATCATGTGACCGCGAACAAAGAACGCGGCACGGCAGACGCAGTGCTGTTCTACGTCAATCATGCATATGAGAGAGCTACGGGAGAGAAAGCCAGGGACATACTCGGACACGGAGTAAGGGAGCTCTATGCATTCATCGATGAGAACTGGTACGGCAAGATGATCGAGGCTGCGCTCGACGGTAAATCGGCAGAGGATGATTTTGTCTTTGAACCGACCGGAAAAAAATACCGCTTCAAGGCCGACCCGGTCATCTACAAAGGGTACTGCGCCGTCACATATCTGGAGAAGAATTGAGCAGGAGACATCTGAAAAACATAGCGGCAATATGCTTTTCTGTCATTATCTGCGCGGCTTCGTCATTGACGTTCGTCTGCGCAGAGGATGTCACTTATCATGAAAGCGCATCCGAAGCGGCGGCAGAACTCAGGGAAGCCATGAAGGACCGCGAGAGCGAGGTCACGGTCGGAGTGATAAAGGATGTCGATCAGAAGGGCCTCAAAAGACTCATCAGATCGCTTCTCAAAAAAGCGATGAAGCACACCGGAGTGCCGGACGAGGGAGATTACATCAACTTCCAGTACGGCAGGTACGACGCCTCTGCGAAGACCGAAAGAGTGAACGGCGGGACGGGGGTCGTGGTCAGATACAGGCTTCAGTATTACGACAGCGCTGAACAGGAAAAAGAACTGGACTCAAAGGTAAAAGAGGTGATAGGCAGCCTCGACCTGGACGGAAAGAGCGACTACGAAAAGCTGGTCGCCATACATGACTGGCTCTGTGACAACGTGGAGTATGATTCGGGAGATGACAGCGACCTGAGACGCACCGCTTATGACGCGATCGTAAACGGGACCGCCGTATGTCAGGGCTACTCGAACGCCCTGTACAGGCTGCTGCTCGAAGCAGGAGTGGACAACCGGATCATATTCGGCGAAGGCGTGGAGGACAGCGGAGCCAGGATGGCCCATACCTGGAACATAGTCGGTCTGTACGGAAAGTATTATTACGTCGATGTGACATGGGACGATACTACAGACAGCCGTGACTATTTTCTGCGGCCGGCCGGAGACTTCACGGACAGCCACATTGCGGGAGATGAATATCCCGACAGCTTTTTCACCGGGAAATACCCGGTGGCAGAAGAGGAATTCACTTTCGATGTGGGCAGGCCGAATGCGGCAGTGGTAAGCTGCGCACTGAAGATGGCGGAAGCCCTGAGCTGACGCTGACATTCGAAACAGGAAGGGGATGACCATGGGAGCGCTTGATATTCTTGCGGACAAAGCGGCGAAAAGGATGGAGAGCCCGGACGAGGTCGAACAGCTTCAGTACCCTGTGCCGGATGACCTGAGCGAGGAGTTCGGTGTTCCGTATAAAGGACGGGACGGCAATGATCTTTACGCCGACATATACAGAAAAAAGGAGGCTTCCGCGAAAAAGCTTCCGGTGCTCATCAACGTGCACGGAGGGGGACTCTTTGCCGGACGCACGATCATGGAAAGACCGTCAGCCGAGGAGTTCGCGCGAATGGGATACCTCGTATTCGTGCCTTCTTACCGCCTGTTCAGGGACGCCGATGCCTGCGGAGAGATCTCGGACATCTGCGCCGCTTTCGATTTTGCCGGGAGGGAGCTTGAAAGCCGCGGAGGCGATCCGGACAGGATCTTCGTCATAGCGGAAAGCGCAGGAGCTTTTCTCACGGAATACGCCGTCGCGATGAAAAAGTCGCAGAAGCTGCGCGAACAGATCGGATATGAGCCTTCGCAGACCGATATAAAGGCGATAGCCTTCGTGAGCGGCATGTTCTATACGACGAGAAAAGATGTTTTCGGGCTGGTATACCCTGCAGGCATCTACGGAGAACGCCGCAGAGACGGGGAATTCATGGCGCTGATGGATCCCGAGAACGAGGAGGTCATAAAGAATCTCCCTCCTTCGATATTCACGACCAGCAGGGATGACTTCCTTCGCGGATATACGATGAAGTACGCGGAGGCGATGAAAAAGGCCGGGGTCCCGAACAGACTGGTGTACTACGCAGAAAAAAACAGGGAACTCGTGCACGCCTTCGTCACGCTCTGGCCGTGGCTTCCGGAGAGCAGAAACGCCATGGAAAAGATAGACGACTGGTTCAGAAACGTCTGATACAGGACAGCCTGCTGATGGTTTACACCATTATAGATGCATCAGACCGGAAAAACACATTATGATAATGGCTTCAGACAAAGAAAAACAGACGAATCAGACGGGCAGGATCAGAACGGCAGGTTCCGTGCGATACCTGCCGCATGTGACGGGCGCGATGAGCAGAGCTTCATACTGGTCAGACAAGGTCAGTGACCCGAAGAAGCTGCTTGCGGGAAGGGATGAGATCGCGGAGCTGAACAGAACCATACTTGAAAAGTCAGCTGAGATGACTGACATGGCCGCATGGGAAGAGACCGGATATGATGCGCCGGAGATGGTCGCCGGACTGCTCGGCAGAGCTGCGGGCGATGCGGCATTTCTGAAAAAAGCCGGAGCGATATACGGCGATGACGGCGCTGAGACGGATTTTGAAGCCGTGATCGCGCTTTGCGTGGATCCGGATGTTTCCGTGCCGGCTTCGGACAGCGATGATCGGGCGGACACCCGGGAGTATAAGTTCGCTGTCTGCACCACGCAGACCACCCTGAAAGTATACCCGGCAGACCGGCCGTTCCTGGATGACCCGGATGAGCCCGACTTTGACTACAATCATCTGACGAAAGTGAAGGTGAACGAGCCTCTTATACTCAGGACCAGGTCTCGCACGCTTCCTGACGGGACTTATTATTACTCAGCGATCTCCGCGTGCGGCGAGGGCTGGATACAGGCGGACTGCGTGGCAGTATGCAGGGATAAAGAGGAGTGGCTGGATGCGTGGGACCATCCTTCGGATCAGATCCTGGTAGTGCTGGACGGCAGGATCCGGACCGAGGAGTCGAATGCTCAGCCGGAGACATCCGAACGAAGGCTTTCCATGGGCACGCGTCTGCAGCTGGCTTCTGAGGATGAGGCAAAGGGCCGTATAGCCGGAAGGGCGGCATTCAACAACTACATCGTTTGGATGCCCGTAAGGAGGAACGACGGCACTTACGAAAAAAAGACGGCGCTTATCAGTGAGAACCGCAAGGTAAGCGCAGGGACGCCTGATCTTACCGCAGAAAACTTACTGAGCGTCGCCTTCAACGCGCTCGGAGATGTCTACGGATGGGGAGGCATGCTCGGCGCGGATGACTGCTCCGGATACATACGTGATGTATACAGCTGTTTCGGACTCGATATGCCGAGAAGCTCCAACCGCAACAACGGAGCGATGAAGACCTGCAGCCTCAAGGGCATGAGCGATGAGGAGAAGGCTTCGTTCATAAAGAAGCTCCCGCCCGGAACAGAC
>CADBFL010000103.1 GCA_902793875.1 uncultured Eubacteriales bacterium
GACAACGACAACATAGGCATCGACATGATAGGCTTCGAGGGCACCGCTGAGCACAGGAACGGCTCCGGGAATCCATTTGATTCCGACTTTGTGAGAAACGGCGAGTGCTGCGGCAATGTCGTATACAATATAAGCACGGAGGGCAACGACGCCTATATAGAGGACGGGGGATACAGTCTCTGCGCCGGAGGCATATACGTGGACGGCGGCCGGGACATAAAGATCCACGACAATTTCGTATTCAGCTGCGATATAGGGATCGAGGTCGCGACAGAGCACAGCCCGGACGACAACGAACTTTTCAAAGTCAGCGGAATAGAAGTGCATGACAACGTGATAGCGGGCTGCAAAGGGCTGTGCGGACTGTGCTTCGGAGGCTATGACGCGGACCTGGGATTCACGGAGGACTGCATCTTCCGCAACAATACGCTTGCAGACAACGCGGTATCGGTGCTTGTACAGAGGAGCAGGGGCAACAGGATATATGATAATATCTTTTCCGGGACGGGCGAAGAGATCGAATACAGCGATGAGATCCCGCCGCGGGACATGGACAACGAATTTGCAGGCAACGAATCGTCGCCGGACGGGAAAGGCCTTCTGGACGGATTCGAATCGCTGAAGGAGGGCAAGGGCTCGGCGTTCGTGCCCGATGATAAATACATAAAGATATACGAGGAAACATCACGATGAAAAAGATATGCGCTATAGCGGACTTCCTTTCGGAAGACAATAAGAAAAAGATGGCGGACACCGCCCGCGCCTGCGGATATGAGATCGCGTTTTATGAAAATACCGGAGAAGCCCGGGGCAGGGTCTCCGACTGCGAGATCATTTACAGCGGCGGAGATGTCTCGATACTTGATGAAATGCCTGAACTGAAATGGTGCCATACCGCGTTCGCGGGCATAGGGGCGTATGTCCTGAGCGGCGTCTTCGATTCCGGAAAGGTGCTGCTGACCAACAGCTCCGGAGCCTACGGAAGGACCATAAGCGAGCACATCATCATGGTGACGCTGATGCTGATGAGGCAGATGTACGAGTACAACAAGGTGATAGGCGCGCGCTGCTGGGTGCAGGATCTCCCGCTCAGATCCATAGAAGGAAGCGGGATCGCCGTCATCGGAACGGGCGACATCGGAAGGAACGCCGCAAAGAGATTCAGGGCTCTGGGGGCAAGAAGCGTCACGGGCTTTTCGAGGAGCGGGAGACCGGCGGAGAGCTTTGATGAAGTATACCGCTTCGATGAGTTCGACCGGCTGTTTTCCGACCCTGTGTTTGCGGGCGGCATCGATGTCCTGCTGCTCTGCATACCGGGCACTCCGGAGAGCAGAGGCCTTCTGAGCAGAGACCGCATAGCGATGCTCTCCGACAGGACCTTCATAGTCAATGTGGGGCGGGGCATGGTGATCGACCAGGACGCTCTGCTCGAAGCCCTGCGAGAAAAAAGGATAGCAGGCGCGGCGCTCGATGTCGTATATCCCGAGCCTCTCCCCGAAGACCATCCGCTCTGGGACGCGCCGAACTGCATAATAACGCCGCACATATCCGGCGACATGGGCCTTCCGCATACTGTGGACATGACGGTGGATTTTTTCTGCGAGGATCTTGAAAACTACGCAGCGGGCCGACGGCTCCGTCATCTCGCGGATGTGGACAGAGGGTACTGAATTGTTTTTGTTGATTATTGCCTGACAGGGGTTTACTCTTGTAGGTGGAGATAACGCGATAACGCGAAAGGAGCATGATCCATGAAAAACGTCAAATGTCTCAAATGCATAAAGTGCGGGAAGGAATACGAAGCGCTTCCCGACGCTACCACATGCGAGTGCGGCGGCATACTGGATGTCGTGTACGACTACGACTACATTAAGTCCGTGTCGAGTCCCGAGAAGATTTCGGAGAGCACGAATTACACTATGTGGCGCTACCGTCCGTTCCTCCCGGTAGAGGAAGACACGAAGCAGCCTCCTCTGAGAGTGGGCTGGTCGCCTCTGTATTCGGAGCCGCGCATGGCAAAAAAACTCGGCCTTGCCAAGCTCTATCTCAAAGACGACGGCCTGAACCCTACAGCGTCTTTAAAGGACAGAGCGAGCTCGATGGGAGTGGCCAAGGCGATCGAGGCGGGCTATGACACGATAGCGTGCTCATCCACGGGCAACGCAGCAAGCTCTCTGGCCGGAAACGCCGCGGCGGCGGGGCTGAAGACCTATATATTCGTTCCTGAAAGAGCTCCTATAGGCAAGGTGGCTCAGCTCCTCATCTTCGGAGCGAACGTCATCTCGGTAAAGGGCAATTACGAAGAGACCTTCGAGCTGTCGAAGGCCGCGATCGACGAGTACGGCTGGTATAACAGAAACGCCGCGATCAACTGCTATCTGATGGAAGGCAAGAAGACCGTGGCTCTTGAGATAGCCGAGCAGCTCGGCTGGGACGTGACGGACTACGTCGCTCTTTCGACGGGCGACGGCTGCACTATCGCAGGAGTATGGAAGGGGTTCAAGGACCTCTACAACGCCGGCTTCATCGACAGGCTGCCTAAGCTGATCTCAGTGCAGTCGGTCAACACATGCCCGATCAACAGGGCTGCGCGCACGGGCGAGCCGTGGGAGCCTATGGAAGAAAACACCATCGCGGATTCGATCTCGGTGGGAGTTCCGAGAAATCCCGACAAGGCCATAAACGCCATCGTAGAGTCGGGCGGCATCCCTGTAGAGGTGACGGACGATGAGATACTCGAGGCGATGAGAGTCACCGGAAGGGAATGCGGAGTGTTCGGAGAGCCTGCCGGCGTTACGGGCATGGCCGGAGTACAGAAGCTGTGCAGAGAGGGAAAGCTCCCTGCGGACGCGACCGTGACGGTCATAGTATCGGGCAACGGGCTCAAGGATACGGCCAACGGCATAAAGGCGGCCGGAGAACCGATAAAGCTCGAGCCGGACATCGATAAGTTCAAAGAGGTGTTCAGGGATCTCGGCAAATAAAAAGTGCTTTGAAATACAAAGGCAGTTGTTGACTTATAAAAAAGTTTTTGGCATCATAAAAATATCCGAGAAAATAATTCTGAACATTAAAATACATAGTTCCACACCAAGATCAACGGAGGTACGAAATGCTTGATCTCACCATCTATGAAAAGGGCCTTAAGAACAACATCGAGCGTGCAAAGGCTCAGATGCATCCTGAAAAGGTTCCTGAAAAGATCCTTGAAAAGCTGAAGAACACCGGGCTCTGGGATATCGATCCTGTAAACCTCTTCCGTATCACATGGAAGAACGAGCAGAAGGATTCCGGCGGACTCTTCCACGGACCTAACTACATCGTGCTCCCTCCTGAACTGACAGGCGTAAAGTGCCGCATCATCTGCATGATCGGCAAGTGGTTCCCGACAGGCTGCCACAAGGTAGGAGCTTCCTACGGCTGCCTCGTGCCTGAACTCGTTACAGGTCAGTTCGATACCGGATACCACAAGGCTGTATGGCCTTCGACAGGCAACTACTGCAGAGGCGGAGCCTTCGACAGCGCCCTCCTCGGAGTATATTCGATCGCCATCCTGCCTGAGGGCATGAGCCGCGAGAGATTCGACTGGCTCAAGAACGTTGCCAGCGAAGTCATCGCGACGCCTGGCACGGAGTCGAACGTAAAGGAGATCTTCGACAAGACTCATGAGCTCAGAGAGACGAGAGAAGACGTCTGGATCCTCAACCAGTTTGAGCAGATGGGCAACTACATGTGGCATTACAACGTCACAGGAAACGCCATCGCAGAGGCCTCAAGGAACTCTATCCTAACGCCAAACTCGCAGTCGGCGAGGCTCTCCAGTGCCCGACGCTCCTCGACAACGGATTCGGAGCTCACCGCATCGAAGGAATCGGCGACAAGCACGTTCCTTGGATCCACAACGTCAAGAACACAGACATGGTCATCGCAATCGACGACGAGGATTCCCAGAACCTCCTCAGACTCTTCAACGAGAAGGTCGGACGCGAATATCTCAAGGAGCAGGGAGTCGATCCTGAGCTCGTTGACCTGCTCGGATACTTCGGCATCAGCGGCATAGCCAACATGCTCTGCTGCATCAAGATGGCCAAGTACTACGAGCTGGACGAGAACGACGTTCTTGCGACAGTAATGACTGACTCCTCCGTCATGTACGGCTCCCGCATCAAGGAGCTCCAGGACGAGCAGGGCGAGTACACTCACGAGAAGGCTGCGCTTCACTTCAACAAGCACATCCTCGACGAGAAGACAGACAACCTGCTTGAGCTGCGCTACACGGACCGCAAGAGGATCCACAACCTCAAGTACTACACATGGGTCGAGCAGCAGGGCAAGACGAGCGACGAGCTCAACGCTCTGTGGTATGACGAGGCCAACACATGGGGCGCGCTCCGCAAGGAGAGAGAAAAAGTCGACGAACTCATCAACGAATTCAACGAAGCTACAGGACTTCTGAAGAAGCTCTAATAACTTAATATGATGTTTACAAAGGGGCTGTTTCATGCGGCCCCTTTGTCTAAACATAAAATTATTTTATTTCTTGTTATTTGGGGTTCATGGGGTTAAAATAAAATCATCATAAACCCGCTACTGTGTTATTCATTAACAGGGAGGAAAATGATTATGAAAAAGAAACTTATTGCTTTACTGGTATGCCTGACAATGGCCATGATTCCGGTACTTGCAAGCTGCGGCGGCGGAAGCTCAAGCGGAGGCGGCGGCGACGAATTCAAGGTCGCTCTGATCTGCCTGCACGACGAGAACTCCACCTATGACCTCAACTTCATCAACGGATTCAAAGAGGCCATGAAGAACCTCGGCATCGACGAAGATCATTACATGATCAAGACAGGCGTTCCTGAAGGCCAGGAGTGCTACGATGCCGCAGCTGAGCTCGCTGACGCGGGATGCAAGCTGATCTTCTCCGACTCCTTCGGTCATCAGGACTACATGCTCCAGGCTGCGCAGGAATTCCCTGATGTACAGTTCGTAAGCTGCACAGGCGACAAGGCTCTTGTAGCAAATCAGGAGAACTACCACAACGCGTTCGCTGCTATCTATGACGGACGTTACATCGCAGGCGTTGCTGCAGGAATGAAGCTCAATGAGCTCAAGGATGCTGGCAAGCTCAAAGGCGATACGCCTAAGATGGGATATGTCGGAGCCTTCACATATGCTGAGGTTATCTCCGGATACACATCGTTCTATCTCGGCGCCAAGAGCGTATGCCCTGACGTAACGATGGACGTTACATTCACAGGTTCGTGGTATGATGAGACAGCCGAGAAGGAAGGCGCCAACAAGCTGATCCAGGGCGGCGCGGACCTCATCTCGCAGCACGCTGACTCCTTCGGAGCTCCTACAGCATGCGAGACGGCAGGCGTTCCTAACGTATCCTACAACGGAAGCACGAAGGATGCAGGCCCTAACACTTACATCATCTCCTCGAAGATCAACTGGGCTCCGTACTTCGAATATGCTACAAAGGCAGTTCAGGACGGCAAGACATTCGATACCAACTGGACAGGAACCATCGAATCCGGTTCTGTTGAACTCACAGAGCTCAACACAGACGTAGCTGCTGAAGGCACTGCAGAGAAGCTCGAGGAAGTCAAGGCTGACCTCGTTGCCGGCAAGACACACGTATTCGACACGAGCACATTCACAGTCGACGGCAAGGAACTCACTTCCTACAAGGCAGATGTTGAAGCTGACGAGAAGTATGAACACGAGACAGAGGTCGTATCCGACGGATACTTCCATGAATCCGAGTTCAGATCAGCTCCGTACTTCGACGTTGCTATCGACGGCATCACGCGTCTCGATGAGAAGTTCTAATCAGGCGCAAGCCAGTTAACGCTTATACTTTATAGTATTTTGATTGGCCGGTCTCGTGAAGGCGGGACCGGCCAGTTTTAGAAAAAGCAAAAGGAATCATTCTTCGAAAGGGGGTATCATTTTGCAGGACAGCAGAACACCCGCAGTTTCGATGAGAAACATAACAAAAACATTCGGCCCGATCACTGCCAACAAGGACGTCGACCTCGACATCTACAGGGGAGAGATACTGTCTCTTCTCGGAGAGAACGGCTCGGGAAAGACGACGCTGATGAACATGCTCTCGGGCATTTACTATCCTGATGAAGGCGAGATCTTCATGGACGGAGAGCCTGTGGTCATATCGTCTCCGAAGGACGCGGCCGACCACGGGATCGGCATGATCCACCAGCACTTCAAACTCGTCAATGTCTTTACGGCTGCGCAGAACATCATACTCGGCATAGACCAGGATTCCGAAAGCGGAAAGAAGATCGGCGGATTCAGCAAGCTCGACATCGAGAAGGCGTCAAAGAAGATACGCGAGATATGCGATCTGTACGGCTTCGATGTCGATCCGAATCAGAAAGTCTACGACATGTCCGTATCGCAGAAGCAGACCGTCGAGATCGTCAAGGTCCTCTTCAAGGGCGCTGACATACTGATCCTCGATGAGCCTACGGCTGTGCTGACGCCGCAGGAGACCGAGAAGCTCTTTGCGGTGCTGCGCAACATGAGAGAAGACGGCAAGACTGTCGTAATAATCACTCACAAGCTGCACGAAGTGGAGGCTATCTCGGACAAGGTGGCCATACTGCGCAAAGGCGAGTATATCGGAACACTGATTACAAAAGAGACCAATGCCCAGGAAATGACCAACATGATGGTAGGGCGCGAGGTCAAACTCAACATAGACAGACCGGAGCCTCACGATGTGAAGCCTAGGATAGAGGTCAAGGGCCTGACGGTAAGATCCGACGACGGGCTCCTCAAGCTCGATGATGTGTCATTCACTGCGAATACGGGGGAAGTCCTCGGCATCGCCGGCATATCCGGCTGCGGCCAGAAGGAACTCCTCGAGTCGATCGCCGGACTTCAGGTCATCGAAAGCGGCGAGATCAACTACATAGAAGACGACGGTTCGAAATCAAGCCTCATAGGCGCCGATCCTGTCGAGATAGAGGCCAAGGGAGTACAGCTCTCCTTCGTGCCTGAGGACAGGCTCGGAATGGGACTCGTCGGCAACATGGATCTTTCCGAGAACATGATGCTCAGGTCCTTCAGAAAGGGCAAGGGAGTGTTCACGGACCGCAAGACGCCTCACGCTCTTGCAGGCAAGGTCGTGAACGATCTCGAGGTAGTCACGCCAAGCATCGAGACGCCTGTAAGAAGGCTGTCGGGCGGCAACGTCCAGAAGGTGCTTGTAGGCCGCGAGATCGAGCGGGCGCCGTCGGTGCTGCTTACGGCGTACGCCGTGCGCGGGCTCGACATCAACGCGTCATACACTATATATGATCTGATAAATCAGCAGAAGGAAAGAGGCGTAGCCGTCATATTCGTCGGTGAGGACCTCGACGTGCTGCTCGAGCTTTCCGACCGCATACTCGTTCTCTGCGGCGGCAAGGTCAGCGGCATAGTGGACGGCAGAACGGCAGATAAGAACGAGGTTGGTCTCCTGATGACAAAGCTTGGAGGTGAGAAAGTTGGATAAAAAAGTAAAGGAACCTCTGATCCACATTACCAAGCGTAAGATGATCCCTAAAAAACAGGAATGGGCGATCAGGCTGGGAGGCATACTCGCGGCGCTTATATTCTGTGCCATCATCACGTCTGTCGCGACACACCTGAATCCTTTCGCCGTTTACGCGAAGATGTTCGAGGGGTCGTTCGGGACAGAGCGTAAGCTCTGGGCTCTTCTGAAAGAACTTGGCACGCTGCTCCTGATCTCGGTAGCTCTGGCGCCGGCGTTCAAGATGAAGTTCTGGAACCTCGGCGGAGGAGGGCAGGTCATGGCCGGCGTGCTTGCTGCAACGGCTGTCATGATCACGATGACTGACAAGCTGCCGAACGGAGCCATCATACTCCTCTCGTGCTTAGCGGCGCTTGCTGCAGGCGCTCTCTGGGCGTTCATCCCGGCGTTCTGCAGGGCGAAATGGAACACCAACGAGACTCTGTTCACCCTGATGATGAACTACGTGGCGACGCAGATAGTCGCTTACTACATCATCATATGGGAGCATCCGAAGGGCTCGGGCAAGATCGGCGTCATCAACCAGACCACGCACATAGGCTGGCTGCCTCAGCTTGGGGGGAATCCGTATATGCTGATCGTGCTCGTATCCATAGTCGTGACCATATTCATGTACATCTACCTGAAGTACAGCAAGCACGGTTATGAGCTTGCGGTAGTCGGCGAGAGCGAGAACACAGCCAGATATGTAGGCATCAATGTAGGAAAGGTAATAATCCGTACACTGATCCTCTGCGGACTGATATGCGGACTGACAGGATGGCTGCTGGTGGCAGGCACCGACCACACCATGACGACGACCCTCGAAGGCGGCAAGGGCTTCCTGGGCGTCATGGTCGCATGGCTGGCGCACTTCAACCCTATCGGCATGATACTGTCAGGATTCCTGCTTTGCTTCATGGCAAAGGGAGGAAGCGAGATATCTATGGCATTCGGACTCAACAGATCCTACGGAGACATACTTACGGGAATTATCCTGTTCTTCGTAATAGGAAGCGAGTTCTTCATCAACTACCAGATACATTTCCGCAAGTCGCACAGAAAGGAGGCTGCAGATGTTTAGTTTAGTATCATTCCTGCCGAGAGCGATCGTGCAGGGTATACCTCTGCTGCTCGGCTGCGTCGGCGAGACGCTCAACGAGAAATCCGGCAGCCTTAACCTGGGTATCCCGGGCGTCATGTATGTAGGAGGCATATGCGGTGTTATCGGAGCGTTCATGTATGAGAATTCCGGAGGCCCGTTCAATCCTGTACTCGGCGTCATAATACCGATAATAACATGTATGCTCGGAGCGCTGATCATGGGACTCATATTCTGCTTCCTGACGGTCACGCTCAGAGCGAACCAGAACGTTACGGGTCTTGCGATGACGACCTTCGGAGTAGGCTTCGGCAACTTCTTCGGCGGATCCATCATCAAGCTGACGGGAGCTGAGGTCCCTTCGATCACTCTGACAGCGACGAGCAAGGCTTTCAAGACGGCTCTTCCGTTCGCCGGCAAGGCCGGAGCCATAGGCCATCTGCTGTTTTCTTACAGCTTCATGACATATGTGGCTATCGTAATAGCAGTGCTGACATCGTATGTTCTGAACAAGACCCGCATGGGCCTCGAACTCAGAGCTGTGGGTGAGAACCCTGCTACGGCTGATGCAGCGGGAATCAATATCACAAGGTATAAATATTTCTCGATCTGCATAGGGTGCATGATCGCGGGTCTCGGCGGACTCTTCTACGTCCTCGACTACGCCAACGGCGTATGGTCGAACGACGCGTTCGGTGACAGAGGATGGCTGGCCATCGCTCTGGTAATATTCTCGATATGGCGTCCGAACTGGGCCATCTGGGAATCGATCCTCTTCGGAGGCCTGTACATCCTTTATCTGTACATCCCTACAGGCTCGAACTTCGCCATGAAGGAGATATACAAGATGCTTCCGTATCTCGTTACGATCATCATGCTCATAGCGATAAGCCTCAGAAACAAACACGAGAACCAGCCGCCTGAAGCGCTCGGACTTCCGTACTTCAGAGAAGACCGGTGACGGTTCCGCAATATCGGTAAATCAACAGGGGAAAGGCGCAATAAGCGCCTTTCCGTGTATAAGCAGAGGGGAGGGGAGCCTTGAAATACGAGACATATAAAAAACTTGCGAACGCGACTCTCGGCAAGGTAAAAGCCGATCTTGTATTCAGAAACTGCAAGGTGGTCGATGTCTTTACAGGAGAGATCGTAGAGTCCAGCATAGCGGTCAAGGACGGCATCATTCTCGGCGTGTCCAAGTCGTATTACGGCAAGAAGGAGATCGACCTCAAAGGCGCGTATATCGCGCCGGGATTCATCGATGCTCTCGAATCCACGATGGTAGCTCCTGCAGAGCTTGTCGCAACGGCCGCATCGTTCGGAACGACTACCTTCATAGTTGACCCGCATGAGGCTGCCAATGTATCGGGCGCCGACGGCATCAATTACATACTCGACCAGACCGAGAAGTCTCAGGCCAATGTATTCGTCATGATGCCTTCATGCGTGCCGGCTACCAATATCGATGACAACGGCTGCATGTTCGCGGCAAACGACATGTATCCGTTCGTGGGCAACGAGCGC
>CADBFL010000104.1 GCA_902793875.1 uncultured Eubacteriales bacterium
AAGATGCCGCTCATCGAGCCGCTCGAATACCGCGAGGACAGCAGGATAAGGGACTTCGTCATAGCGATAGACACATCTGGATCCGTGGCCGGAGATGAAGTGCAGTCCTTTCTTCAGAAGACGTACAGCATACTGAAGAGCCGCGAGTCGTTCCAGACCAGGATCAACGTCCACATCGTGCAGTGCGACGCTCAGATCCAGTCCGACGATGTCATCACATCCGGGGCTGATCTCGACAGATATGTCGATACCATGGAGATAAGAGGTCTCGGAGGCACGGACTTCAGACCCGTGTTCGACTATGTGGACCGCCTGATATCCGAAGGGGAGTTCAGCGACCTCAGAGGGCTCATATATTTCACCGACGGACTGGGCGTGTATCCTGCGTCGAAACCGCCGTACAGGACGGCCTTCGTATTCGTCGAGAGCGGATACAACGTGCCTGAAGTGCCGGTGTGGGCGATGAAAGTGGTGCTCCGCCCGGATGAACTGTGATAACATAAAAATGAAAAGCTTCAGCTTGCTAAAGGAAAAAGCGATATGGATATAAGAAAAGCGAAAGAACAGATACGAAACGCCGTCAAGGCTTATCTTACGAAGGACGAGCTCGGCAATTACGTCATCCCTGTCGAAAAGCAGAGGCCGGTGCTCCTGATCGGTCCGCCGGGAATAGGCAAGACAGCCATCATGGAGCAGCTCGCGTCGGAGCTCGGCATAGGCCTCATCTCGTATTCGATGACCCACCATACGCGCCAGAGCGCCATCGGCCTGCCTTTCATAAGCCGCAGGGTATACGGCGGGACGGAGTGCGACGTCACGGAATACACCATGAGCGAGATCATCGCTTCGGTATATGATCTGATGGAGACCACGGGCGTCAGGCAGGGCATACTCTTTCTCGACGAGATCAACTGCGTGTCGGAGACGCTTTCGCCTCTGATGATGCAGTTCCTTCAGTACAAGGTCTTTGGAGGTCACAGGCTGCCGGAAGGATGGATAGTTGTCACGGCCGGCAATCCGCCTGAGTATAACGACTCCGCAAGGGAATTCGACATCGTGACGCTCGACAGGCTCAAGAAGATAGATGTCGAGCCTGACTTCGAAGCGTGGAAGGAATATGCCGCGGCCGCGCGCATACATCCGGCGGTCATGTCGTTCCTGCAGAGCAGAAGGGAGCGCTTCTACCATGTCGAGACCACGGTAAGCGGCAAGTCGATCGTGACCCCGAGGGGCTGGGAGGACCTCAGCAAAATGCTTCTGCTCTACGAGAAGAACGGCATCGAAGCTGATGAGGATCTGATAGTCCAGTACCTTCAGAACAGCGCAGCCGCAAAGGAGTTCAATACTTATCTCGCCCTGTTCAACAAGTACAGGGAAGAGTATCCGGTCGACGCGATCCTGGACGGGGAAGTCCCTGAAGGGATGACGGAGAGGGTGGCTCAGGCCGGCTTCGATGAGGTCTATACTCTCATCGGCCTGCTTTTGAGCAGCGTGAAGGACGATGTCCGCGGCCGCATGGAGGAAAGACGCCTGATCGAGTCGGTGAGGCTCTGCCTCAGGGAATACAAGGCGGCAGCGTCTGAGGAACTCGAGCCTGACGTCAACATGAGAAGGCTTATCGGCCGCATCGAGTCGGGCCGCGAATCAGGACTCAGGGCCCATTCGCTCACCCGTGAGGAAGCCGACCGCATGCTCAGGACAGCTTCGTGCCTGTACGACATGGCGGCAAAGACGGCTTCCCTGCAGGACTATGAAGCCGCCTTCGACGTCATCAGAGAGGCCAGCGCGGAGCTCGTTGCGGACCACAACGAAAAAGCGGAAACCACTAAGAACAGGATGGAAAACCTCTTCAGCTTTGCCGAAAACTGCTGGGGGGACGAAAAGGAGATGCTGCTGATAGTCACCGAACTCACGGCAGATCCCGATACCGTGTCCTTCATAAGCACCTACGGCTGTGACGGCTACTACAGACACAATAAAAACCTGCTCTTCGATGAGCGGCAGGCAGCTATAGAGCAGCAGATAGAAAAGCTGGAACTGTGACGATCGGATCGATGAAAATGAGCTGCGATGCAGTTCATTTTTTTGCAAAGAAAGGCTGAACTATACCCCGATTCGATACCTGCCGCCGTCCGCATAGATTAAACCTATAATCAGGCTGAGCGATATTGGTATATCATTTCGTTGTATGAATACTGCTTTGACACAGGAGAAAAGCAACATGACTTATGAAGAACTGAAAAAAGAAATGGAAAAATACCCTGAGACCATGTCTGAAGGGGAGAGGATGCAGAAGTATGCCGCGGGAGAGACCGTCGACCACATCCCGTTCTCGCTGCAGAGCAACGAGGAGGCGATGGCCAACATCTTCGGCTATACGACCGCTCAGTGGAGAAACGATGTCAAGGTACACATCGATGTCATCAAAAGAAGAAAAGAGGAATTCAACATCGGCGGACTTGCCTCCGGACTCAGACTGAGGACCATGGCCCAGGCCGTAGGCTCCGAGGTATACTTTCCTGAAGTGGGTATCGATCGCGTCGTAAAGCCTGTGCTCACAGACTGGTCGATGCTGCCTGAACTCATGAAGGACGATCCGAAGAAGAATCCAGTCTTCCTTGCGGTCCTTCAGAGGGGCATAGATCTCAAGATGGCATTCCCTGAGATGGGGATCGCGATGCCGGTAGCGGGGCCGTTCACGAACGCTTCCCTCATAAGGCCGGTCGAGATGATACTCAGAGACACGGTAAGACATCCGGACGAACTGAACGATCTGCTGAAGTGGTGCGTCGACTATACTGTCGCTTACGCCGAGATGTTCGCAGACGAGTTCGGCGGCGGAGGCTGCACAATCTGCGATCCTATCAGCTGCGCCGACATACTCGGCAAGAGGAACTACACGAAGTTCTCTGCCCCGTGGCTCGAATACCTGATCGAGGGACTGACGCAGACTCTCGGCAGGAAGCCGGGTATCCACATCTGCGGCAAGACATCCCCTCTCTGGGACGAGATGCTCAAACTCAAAGTCGCGAACTTCAGCGTGGACAACATGGAAGACCTCGCCGCCGCGAGGGACAAGATGGGCCCTGTCTTCGGACTGGTCGGCAACGTGGCTCCTGTGGACGTGATGCTGAACGGCACGATCGACGATGTCATCGAGACCTGCAGGCAGTGCATCATCAACGGGGCTGAAGCCGAGAACGGCTACACTCTCGGGACCGGCTGCCAGGTGCCGATCGGAACGCCGCGCGAGAACTTCGACGCATTCATTTTCGCGGCCAGGAAGTACGGCAGGGGAGCGCGCAAGGGCATGATCCCTCTCGGCATAGCAGAGGAAGCTCTGAACGATGTGGTGATGAACAAGGAATAATGTGTTATCATAGAGCGCGTAGCGTTCAGAAAACAGACAGAACATAAACTGATAAAGGAGAATATATAATGGCAACCAAAGAAGAACTGCTGCAGAAGATGTCCGACATGGTATTCGAGATGGAGGACGAGGAGATCGCCGATGTGTGCGAAGAGTATATCGAGGCGGGCCATGATGCCCTCGACGGGATACTCCACGGACTCGTTGACGGAATGAACCGCGCGAGCGAGATGTACGATCAGGAGGAGTACTTCGTCACAGACCTTCTGCTCTGCTCGGATGCGATGTACGCCGGCCTGGACGTGCTGAGACCTCACCTTCCTGAAGATGCATCGATGGGCGAATCGAAGAAGGCCGTCATCGGAGTAGTCGAGGGAGACACCCACGACATAGGCAAGAACCTCGTCAAGATCATGATGGAGACCGCCGGCTTCGAGATGTACGATCTCGGAAGAGACGTGCCGCTCGACAGCTTCGTAGAGAAGGCAAAGGAAGTCGATGCCGACCTCATCATGATGTCGACACTCATGACGACGACGATGCCGGGCATGAAGGAAGTCATAAACAAGCTCAAAGAGCAGGGCATCAGAGACAGCGTCAAGGTCATGGTAGGCGGAAGCCCTATCTCGATGAAGTACGCCGAGGACATCGGAGCCGACGGATACTCGAGGAACGCCGTCGAGGCCGTCGAAGTAGCAAAGAAGCTCTGCGGAATGGCAGGGTAAAACGGAGAACAGTCAATAATGCCAAAGCTTACAGTGATGCCGGAGGGAAAGGGATATGATTTTGCCTCCGGCAAAAATTTGATGGAAATAATGCTCGACGCGGGACTGTTCATAGACAATGCCTGCGGCGGCAAGGGGCTCTGCGGAAAGTGCAGGGTCAGGATCACGGAAGGAGACGCCGGTGAAGCGGGTGAGACAGAGCGCGGCATACTGAAAGCCGAAGAGCTCGCTCAGGGAATAAGGCTGGCCTGCCTTGCCTTCCCTGCAGGAGACATAAGCATAGAGCTCCTTCAGAAAGACAAGAAGCACGACGTTCTCGCGTCGGGATACATGCCGGATTTCGAATTCGCGGCAGACATAAAGAAGCAGTGTGTCACGATCCGAAAACCGACTCTTGAGGATCAGACCCCGTTCGAGAACCAGATCCTGGAGCAGACCGGCGCTGAGGAGACTGTCGGCCACGACGGCGCGACCGGATATCTCGGCTTCGACTATACGGCTCTCAGCGGGAATGAGATGCTGCCGGGAGAGTATACGGCCGTTATGCATGGCGGAAAAGTCATCGCGCTCGAACCGGGAGACACGACCGGCTCGATGTACGGAGTCGCAATAGACATAGGAACGACCACTGTCGTTTGCTCGCTCGTCGACATGCTCACAGGAGAGGAACTCGGACACGCTTCCGAGATCAACGCCCAGAAGTTCTTCGGCCTCGACGTTCTGACGAGAATCACCTACGAGATAGAGAACCCTGAAGACGGACGAGTCAAACTGCAGAAGGCCATAGTCGGCTCGATCAACAAGATGGTGAAGTCCATCTGCGACGAGCACGGACTGGCTCAGGAACAGATATACGAGGTGACTGTCGGCGCCAACTGCACGATGATGCACATGCTTATGGGAGTGGATGCCAGACCTATAGGAAAGGCTCCGTTCGCTCCGGTATTCGCAAGGGCAAAGGATGTTAAGACTTCGGATATCGGGCTCAAAGCCGCGCCGGGAGCCAGGCTCTACTGCCTGCCTTCGGTATCCGCTTACATAGGAGCGGATATTGTCGCAGGTGCATATGTCTGTGACCTCAGGCACCGGAAGGGCAATGTGATGTTCATAGACATCGGCACCAACGGCGAGATCGTGCTCGCGGCTGACGGAAAACTGATGTCGTGTTCGTGCGCGGCAGGGCCGGCGCTCGAAGGGATGAACATCAGCTCGGGGATGCGCGCAGCCGAGGGAGCCATAGAAGATATCCATATCGGCGAAGACGGGCTCGAGCTTAAGATAATAGGAGACTGCGAGCCGGCCGGCATCTGCGGAAGCGGCATACTCACCGTGACAAAGGAATTGCTCAGAACAGGCATAGTGCGCAAGACCGGAGCATTCGTAAAGGCGGACAAGTTCGACTCTGACGACTACAGATCGCAGTACATAGAAGTGGATGGAGAGGGCAGGCGCTCCTTCAGGATGACAGAAGGAGACGAGCCTCTGTACATAACCCAGAGCGATGTCAGGCAGGTACAGCTCGCCAAGGGAGCAATACTATCGGGCTTCATGGCTCTGATGAACAAAGCCGGCATCGGGATGGAGGATCTGGACAGGGTCCTCATCGCAGGCCAGTTCGGCGCTCATCTGCCGGCAGACAGCATAACCGGCACGGGCATACTTCCGTTCGAGGTCGGGGACCGCATCGAATACGTGGGCAATACCTCGAAGACCGGAGCGTACATGGCTCTGATGTCTTCGAAGGTAAAAAGAGAGATGGAGGAGCTCGCGCACGACATGGATTACCTTGAACTCGGCGCTACGGACAACTACGAGAGACTGCTCTCCGAATGCCTGATATTCCCTTCGTTCAGATAAAAGAGGAAAAGCGATGACTACAGCAAATGAAAGACTCATAAAGATCCTTTCCGGCATGAAGGCCGACAGACCTGCCTGCATCTGCCCGGGCGGCATGATGAACATGGTCACGAAGGCCCTGCAGGATGTAAGCGGTGTCTATCTGCCTGAGGCTCATACGGACGCACGTATGATGGCTGACCTTGCGAAGGCTATCTATGACAACGACTGCTTCGAGAATTACGGAGTGCCGTTCTGCATGACGGTCGAGGCCGAGGCCCTCGGCGCGACCTGCACGATGGGCACACAGCTCTTCGAGCCGCATGTGACAGGATATGCGATAGACACGGTCGAGGACTATAAAAAGCTCACGCCGATG
>CADBFL010000105.1:0-390 GCA_902793875.1 uncultured Eubacteriales bacterium
GATCATCAGAGGATCCGCACTGAAGGCGCTCGAAGATCCGACAGGAGAGTGGGCAGACAAGGTAGTCGAGCTCATGGAGGCAGTAGACAGCTACATCCCAGAACCTGAAAGAGCAAACGACCAGCCGTTCCTGATGCCTGTAGAGGACGTATTCTCGATCACAGGCCGCGGCACAGTAGCGACAGGAAGAGTTGAGAGAGGAATGCTCCACACAGGCGACGAAGTCGAGATCGTAGGACTTACGGACGAGAAGAGAAAAGTCGTCGTAACAGGCGTAGAGATGTTCAGAAAGACGCTCGACGAGGCAGAGACAGGCGACAACATCGGCGCGCTGCTGAGAGGCGTACAGAGAACAGAGATCGAAAGAGGACAGGTCCTCGCAAAGCCTGG
>CADBFL010000105.1:431-7031 GCA_902793875.1 uncultured Eubacteriales bacterium
CTTCAGAACGACAGACGTAACAGGTGATCTTCACCTTCCGGAAGGCACAGAGATGTGCATGCCTGGAGACAACGTAGTGATGGAGATCGAGCTGATCACGCCGATCGCTATCGAAGAAGGACTGAGATTCGCTATCCGTGAGGGCGGCAGGACAGTAGGTTCCGGCGTTGTAACAGAGATCATCGAGTAGCGGCTTGACGATTCGCGCATGACTTTGTCAGAGGTCACTCTCGTGTACTCACGTACTATCAGCTACGCTGCGTGCACTCGAGTGACCTCTTTCGCGTCCTGCACGAATTCTCTTCGCCGCCGGACCCCGTGCACTGGCACACTCTGCTGCCCGGCCACCTTCGGCATCGCTTCGGCGGTGCCTTTTTTGTGCTATACTTCTGGAAAGGATGCGTTGTAAGGAAAGGCGGTTCAGATGCAGCGTGAGAATATAAGCTTTTTTTTACGAGCGGGACGTTCTGCATCTTGAGGTGATGCCCCGCATCATGCCGTTTGCGGCGCGGGAACTCTGCTCCGTGCAGCTCCTGGATCTCCGCTGGGGCGTCGACACTTCTGATCTCAGCGAAAAGGAGAGCTCTGAGAAAGTCCTCAAGGTCTGCCTGAGCGGGATAGAAAAGTGCCGTCCTTTCATGATCATAATCATGGGAGACAGATACGGATGGATCCCGGACAGCTCGAATATTTCGGATACCATGAACGAGCACCGAATATCTGCGGACCTTTTCGACAAGAGCGTCACCGAACTGGAGATACAGTACGGTCTGATGATGAATTCGGACGCCGACTGCTTCATCTATATGCGGGAGATCGACTACGATGTTCTCGATCCCGAGCTTGCGGCAGTATACCGCGATGCCGACCCGCGCTGCAGGGAAAAGCTTAAGCAGCTCAAAGAAAAGCTGTGCGATGCGTATCCTGACAGGGTGCGTACATACAGCCCGGCGATCGATCCGGAGACGGGGCGGATAATAAATGTTGACAGCTTCACGGAGCTTGTGACAGAGGATATAAAGAGTGTGCTTCTGGGCAATGATGGAGCAAGTACCCTTACGTGGCAGGAGAGAGAAAAGCAGCTTATAAGCCGACAAATAAGTTCGTGCGGCGACGGCCTGGTATACAGGGAGTTTCAGGTCCGGAGACTGATCCGTGCACTGGGTGAAAATCCTCTTGTGGTGCTGAAAGGTGAGCCGGGCAGCGGAAAGACATCGCTCCTTTGCCAGATGGTCCCTGAGCTGAAAAGGCAGAACTATCATGTGATCCCGTTCCTCTGCGGCAGCACCGCAGCTTCTTCAACTGTGACAGGCATGCTGCAGTACTTTGTTTATGTGCTTGAAGAAGAACTCGGCATAGAACATGATGATTCTCCGGGGGACAGCAGAAATCAGACAGAGACTGAGCGCTGGCAGACGAGACTCACAGAGCTCTGCCGCAGACGTGGCGGGAATATCCTCTTTCTTATCGATGCGCTGGATCAGCTTCCTCAGAACGAAGAGGCATCAAGGATGCTCTGGGCGCCGGAAGGCCTGGGGACGAGTTGGCGTTGCCTTGCCTCGGCGCAGCCGGATACGGATATTCTGAGGGAACATGCGGAGGTGCAGCTTGCCGCGCTGACTCAGGAGGAAAGGGCGCTCATAATAGACAGTCAGTTCGGACGTTACGGGAAGTCGCTCGACCGATCTGTAGTAGGATGCATACTAGATATGCCGGGGAGCCGGAACCCGCTTTATCTGCGCCTGGTGCTTGCTCGTCTTCTCATGCTGTACCGCACAGACTTTGAACAGATAAACCGTGATGCCGGAGATTTCGGCGGATCGATGGGCTCTATCAATCATTATCTGAAGCAGATCATTACTTCTCTGCCGGAAAAAACAGAAGAACTCGGAACGGAGATACTGCGCCATGCCGCCGGCCTTGCGGCTGAAACGGTAAAGGGAAGCAGGACATCTCTCATACGATCCCTGGAGCTGCTGGCGGTGTCGCGCTACGGGATCAGACTTTACGATCTTGAGCGGGCGACGGCCGATACAGGCATAGAATGGAATACACTCCAGTTTGAATGGATGCGCTATTTCCTTGATTTCTGCTTTTTTGAGCAGGCTGACGGACGCATCAATTTCTCTCACAAGAGCTTCCGAAGCGGTCTCGTCAAAGCGGGCGGGATCGATGTGAAAGCCTGTCACGGTCTGCTCGCGAGGGTGCTCTCGGAAAGCAGCAGCGATGCTGCGGCGGGGGATTCGATCTGGCATATGTTCAGCTTCGGAACTGCTGCGGCCCCTCTTCTTGAAAAGATACTGATACGCACTGTCGATAATGCCCTGGACAGCATTTGGATGCGGTTCCGTGAGACTATGTACGAGTTTGCCGAAAAAGACGGCGGAGAGACATTCAGCAGCATTTTCAGATCCATGACGCCTCTTGGGAAATGGTATGCTGCGGTCATGTTTTCGGCCTTCGTCGATGAAGTGCCGGAATCCGCTGCAAAGCTTGGCATGCTCAGGGATGCTGCACTGCTTATTTATGATTATATGCAGTCTCCTCCATCCCTGGACGAGCTTACTGACGCGCTTGCTGAATATGGGCCGGATGAGGGCGGACACCTGATGAATTGGAAAGACGCCCGGGGTTATGAACTTGAGAATCAGATGATCAGGGCGCAGCTGCTCATTATCGCCGCCGGAGCGACAGATGAGCTTTCCGGAACCCAGGCAGCGGAGCAGTATTACCGAAAGGCGATGGAAGAAGCGGACCTCGTATATGAAATGAGACTGCGGGAGAATATAGTTGCTGTAACAGCGCCGGTATATGTAGCCTATATAAACATGGCTGATTACTGCTACAGGACCGGCAGATCAAAAGAGGGTGTGGAAGTCTGTGTAAAGGGGATAAAGACTCTCAGATCCATGAACAGTCAGTCTTTGTATACAATGGAAAACTTTTCCGCTCCTGATTCCGTGCTTATGACTCTTATGGGCAGGATGATGGACGGGGCAGGCGATCCGGAGGAGAGCCGGAAGATCGGAGCTCTTCTTGAAAGAGCATATTATGATGCAAAACGTAATTATGAGGTCTACAGCTCTCTGGAGTCTCTGAACGCGCTATTCCACGCGGAAGTGTCTTTCGCGGAGTTCCTTGATTATTCGGGGATGAATAAAAAAGCACTGGAGTACTACACCAGTGCTCTTGAACACATCAGTACCATATGCTCGCATGATTACTCTGCAGCGTCGCTTCAGAACAAGTGCAAAACAGAGCTTATTATAAGCCGGATGCTTCTTAAGGAAGGAAACATTCATGCGGCGGAGTACGCCGAAACTGCAGAAAGGACAGCTTCGGAGATGATCAATATCGCGCCTGAAGATCCCCGTCCGAGGATACTTCTTGCTGCTGCACGTGCAGACCGCGTCGGGGTACTGCTGATGAATACCCTGAACATGCAGGCGGCAGACCTCCTGTACAAGACGCTGGATGAACTCGAACCGTGGCTGGAGCTTACGTGCGATCCGACTTACGTTTTGCAGAAGGCAGAGATAATGAGGCTGAGCGGAAAAATACTGCTTGTCCTCGACGAGCCGGATACTGCTGCGCTGTGCTTCGAATACGGTATACGCTTTGCCGAAGAGGCGGGCGATCGTGAAGCGGCGGCAGATATGAGAACGGCTCTTTCGAAGCTCAGATGAGCCTCTTATTCCAGGCTTGCCATATACTTCTCCACATCGGTGATCCCGTATTTCAGTGTCAGCTCGCAGTGCAGAAGAACTATGTTCGAATCAGGGATCAGTATGGCTTCCGGCTGTATCTTCTTACCTCCGAATTCACACCCGATGTAGACCTGGTACTCGCTCAATACGCCGTATTCCTTCATTATGTCGTCGATCCTCGATGCAGCTTTGCCTGCGACGCTCATCATCAGGGCAAGCTCGTTTTTCAGATCGTTCTTGTCGAGGACCTTGATGCCGGTGCTCTCGGGAGAGATATACATTATTCCGATATTGTTTTCTTCATCTTCGGCATCATACTCGAAATATTCCGGCAGCATCTCAGCAAGCTCTTCCAGATTCTCCAGCGGATCGGCTTCGCTGAACCAGCTGAGCGGCCATGCTTTTTCAGGATCGCGGTCCTGATAATAAGCTGCGATGACACATTCGTATGCAGTCATCTGGACTGCAGGGAAATCATTCTCCGACAGACCTTTCTTTGCGCCGGTATCATCTCCTTTACTTTTTCCGAACAAATCTTTGAGTCCCATATCAGTCTTCCTTTCTTTTAGAAATATTACCTGAACGCGCCTGCACATGCTACATCAGAGCACAGAATACCAGACAGTTCTCCGACTCTACATGCATCAGGCAGCCTGCCTGTATCGCCGCTCCTGACTCATTCTCCTGCAGATAAATGACGACCGCGTCTCTTATCTCAATCTCGCCGGCATCCGGCTTAAAAGTATCTGGGTGCCAGTTCGCGCTTGGGATTATCTCCATCGAGTCATCATCAGGCACAGCAGATATGCCGGGCGGCAGCACGGAGACTATTTTGTCGTAGAGATCGGAGGCTATGCCGGGATTGAACTGAAGCTTTCTTTCATACACCTTGTATCTGCGAGGGATCTCTTCGTCTTCACTGAAAGGGGCCGTAAAGACCATCATTCGTACTGCCTGAAAATCACCGCGCGGCACCAGTGGAGTCTCCTCTGAAGGTACCCTTTCCACTGCCGGCCCTAAGTCGATGCCGGCCCATGATCTGTGTCTGCGTGTGTCTGAAAATCTGCCCATGTTTTATTGCAGGCTGAGGCTTGCTCTTTCTGTATTCCTGCAATAATAATAGCATAATCAGTAATTAAAGACGATACGGACTTACGCTTCAGTACCGTTGTGTACCCTGACCAAAGGGTCTGTCCGCGGCCATTTCATACGGTCTTCACACAGGGTGACTTTTGTGTGTTATACTGTCAGCGTTGACAATACCGGAAACAGCATCACTTACGGAGGAAATACAAATGGTAAAAGAACTCAACAAAGACAATTATGAACAGGAAGTCATGAAGGCAAAGGGCACTGTCCTTGTCGATTTCTATGCAGACTGGTGCGGACCGTGCAAGATGCAGGGACCTATCGTCGAGCAGCTCGCAGAGGAGAGAAAGGATGTGAAGTTCTGCAAGCTCAACGTTGATGAGGCTCCTGCTATCGCAATGGAACTCGGCATCAGCAGCATCCCGACGATCATGGTCGTGAAGAACGGAGAAATCACGTTCAAGGAAGCCGGCCTCATGCAGAAGGTCCAGCTCGAAGCACTTCTCTAAAGCATGGAAAGATGAGATCATGCGCAAACAAACTGATCTTTGGAAACGTTTTGTAAGCACCGTGCTCAGCGTCACGATAGCTCTGGCTTTTGTGCCGTTTTTTGGAATGCAGGGAAATGCGGTCTATGCCGAAGATGATGACGGCATCCGGTATGACTCACGTTCTCTTGGTTATGTAACACCGGTAAAAAACCAGAATCTGCTTGGTACCTGCTGGGCATTTGCGACCATTTCTGCCATAGAGTCATCGCTGCTGGCACATGGGCAGGCGGATTCGGCTGAAAGCCTGGATCTGTCCGAGAGACAGCTGGCATACTTCAGCTACAATCTTGTGCCGGACCTGCTTGGCGGCACAGCCGAGGATCAGAACATACCGATAAGCCCGGGCAATGACAATTATTTGGAGAATTACGGTAATGCCTGGCTGACTACTGAAGTCATGGCATCAGGCATTGGGGTCGTCAACGAGACGGATGCTCCGACATACCAGAATCTGGTGAATGAATGGAATGAAGCCGGCGGGTGGTCGGATGACTTTGATAACGCAACAAAACTCGATCCGGAACTTGCAAGAGGAGCCAATTCGTGGAGCTTATCAGGTGTCAGACGAATACCAATGGAAAAAACTGATGATGTCAAGCAGGCCATCAAGGAAGACGGCGGTGTTGCGGTCCTAACGTATTTGAAGAAAGAAGGGGCAGATTATTGGGATCAGAAAATATCCTGGAATGATGAATATAAAGCATTTTTCAACTATGGCGTGGGTGATTCCAATCATATGGTAACTATCGTTGGATGGGATGATAATTATGACAGACATAAATTCAGCCACTCGTCTGTGTTCGCAACAAAAGATATACCGGATAAAAATGGTGCATGGCTCTGCAAGAACAGTCGGGGCACGGATTTCGGAGACGAAGGATATTACTGGGTCTCCTATGAAGATTTCTATTTTAACAAGACGGATCCGGAAGACCTCGAGAAAGATCGGGTAGCTGCATATGCCTTTGAAATGAGGCCTGCGGCTCAGAGTGAGATACTGTATCAGTATGACGGTACGGCCGGTACATGCTATAAAACCATCGCTTCCGGCGGCAGCATTGCAAATATGTATACTGTTAACGGTACTGAAGGAAAGGATGAACAGCTGAAATCTGTATGCCTGACTTTACTTAATGATTCAGAGGTCGATTATTCTATCCAGATATATACGGATTGCACAGATGAGGAAGATCCAACAAGCGGCAAGGCGGCACTGAGCACTCCGCAGACCGGAAGGACTTCATACGCCGGGT
>CADBFL010000106.1 GCA_902793875.1 uncultured Eubacteriales bacterium
GAGGTAGACATGGCCGTTATGAAGCGGGTCGAATTCCGCTGTTATGCCCGTCGCTTTCATATGTGCTGTCCTCAAAAAACAGGGCCCGCCATAAACGGAAGGCCCTACCCCTTTCATTTTCAAATATATTATTCGGCGCTCTCTTCTTCGCGCATCTCTGCTGAAGGCTCGCGGGCAGGCACCTGCTCTCCGAGCTGGACTCTCTCTGCCAGAGTCTTCATTTCCTGACGGTTCTGATTCACCTTGGCATTGATGCTGGCGAGCATCTGGTTGAAGTAGTCCGTCATAGGATCGATGTACGAGCTGCCTACGCTCGCGATGTCTGTCTGCATGTCATAGAGAAGCGTATCGATATACTCGTACGATCTGTATTTCATGTAGTTGGCGTGATTCTCGGCCTCTTTGAGTATCGCATCGGCCCTCTTCTGAGCGTCCTTGTAGATATTGTTGTTGTTCACAAGATACTCGACCTGATCCTTCGCCTCGTTGATCATGCGGTTGTATTCTTTCTTTGCGTCGCTTATGATGCGGTCTCTCTCCTGGTCGAGCCATCTTGCCTGCTGTATGTCGCGCGGCAGATTGGCGCGGATATCCTCGATGATCTTCTGGGCCACATCGAGATCGATGATGCCTTTTTCGGAGAACGGCATCTTGCTCGACGAAGTGATAAGATCTTCAAGCTCTTCGAGAAGGGATATCAATTTGATGCTGTCGTCATTCATTTATATTTCCTCCTAAAACATTACGCTTCGGCTGTTTATCTGTTTACCGGACCTTTTCCTTTATCTTTGCGGCCACCAGCGGATGCACCAGTCTGCTGACGTCTCCGCCGAGAGAAGCCACCTCCTTGACGAGGCTTGAGCTGATGAACGAACATGCCGGATCAGTCATCAGGAAAACCGTTTCGGTGCCTTCTGTATAAAGAAGAGCGTTCATCTGAGCCATCTGGAACTCGTTCAGAAAGTCGGCCGTATCTCTAAGCCCCCTGACGACCGCAGTAAAACCGTTTTCGTTCACGTAGTCTGCGAGAAGCCCGCTGAATCTGTCGGCATGCACGTTCGGCAGATGCTCTGTGACTTCCTGTATGATCCGCACCCTTTCGTCGACGCTGAAAAAGCCTGTCTTCTGAGGATTGACAACGACCGCTACGGTGAGAGAATCGTACATCGCGGCAGCCCGTTCTATGATATTGAGATGTCCGTTCGTCACCGGATCGAACGAGCCGGCGTAAAGGGCTTTTCTTTCCATATAGTATGGTCCTCGCTTCGGATAAATATTAACAAATCAAAAAATGTTTTACAACATGAAAACATCCACGCCTATGCTGCCGTAACGCTTGGCTTTGAAGCGTTTCAGTTCTCCGTAAGTATCCGATAATTTGTTATCGTATAGATGTTCGGCCACGACGATGCTGCCCTCATCGAGCAGACCGTATTCCTGCAGCAGCATCATTGCGGTCTCATAATATGAGATCTCGCCGTACGGCGGGTCCATGATGACCACATCGAGCTTTACTGTCTCAGTGCTTCCGGCGAGCTCTGCGATCGCAGCTCTGTAGTCTCTGCCGATGATCACTGCCTCGCTTCCGGCTCCGCAACCGGAAATATTGGATGCGAGTATATTCTGACTTGCTCTGTTTGATTCGCAGAACCAGCAGCGCTCAGCTCCTCGCGAGAGAGCTTCGAGCCCCATGGCTCCGCTGCCCGCGAAGAGGTCCAGGACCGCAGCATCCGGAAGCCATGGCTGTATCATGCTGAAAACGGCCTCTCTCACCTTCTCGGTCGTCGGTCTGCTGCCGCGCGGCACTTCGATCTTTCTGTATTTGTATTTGCCTGAAGTTATCTTCATAGTATTACCTCATCTGCAGCGGCTCCCGGCCGTCAGATTATGTTTGAATTGTCGGACGCCGATTCGCGGATCATGCGTTCACAGGCATGATCGATATCCGTGCCGCCCGGATCTGCCATTATCCTGTCCGCGTCTTCGACAGCGGCCTCGAGTATGTCGGTATAGCGCGAAAGCGCAAGAACATCTGAATTGTAATTTCCCGACTGCATCGTCCCCATCAGATCGCCGGGGCCTCTCAGCCTGTAATCCACCTCGCTTATCTCAAAGCCGTCGCTTATTTCGGTCATGGCTTTTGTCCTGGCGGCGGAGTTTTCTGATCTGCTGTAGTTGATGAGCCAGCAGTACGACTGCCTGTCGCTTCTGCCGACGCGCCCTCTCAGCTGATGGAGCTGCGCAAGGCCGAAGCGTTCGCAGTTCTCGATAATGATCATCGTGGCCTCAGGCACATCTATGCCTACTTCTATCACGATGGTAGAGACGAGTATGCTGACCCTGCCTGCGGCGAAATCCTCCATTATCCCGGCTTTTTCACCGCCCGTGAGCCTTCCGTGAAGAAGAGCGGCGCCGTACGACGGATATCTCTTTTTTATTTCTGCAAAGAGCTTTTCGACAGATGTCATGTCATCGTCGTCTGAATCTATGCTCGGTGCGATCACATAAACGCGGTTTCCTTTTTCAAGCTCGCCCGCCGCGTCAACGTAAGCCTTTTCACGGCCTTCGGGGCCGGCAGCCCTTGTGATGACAGGTCTTCGTCCGCCCGGCATCGAGCGTATGATGCTGAAATCCATGTCTCCGAACACCGTAGCCGCAAGAGTGCGGGGTATCGGTGTCGCGCTCATGACGCATACGTTGACGCTCCTTCCCTTGCCGGCAAGAGTCTTCCTCTGGGCGACGCCGAATCTGTGCTGCTCATCTGTAACGACAAGAGCAAGACCGGAAAAAAGGACGTCCTTCTGGATTATCGCGTGAGTGCCGATAAGAACATCTATATCGCCGGAAGCGACGCCGTCTATGACAGCTCTTCGTTCAGGCGCTCTCATGCCGCTCACAAGAAGAGCGCATCTTATGCCGAGGGGCTCAAGGCCGGCGCTGATCTTTTCGAAGTGCTGCCTGGCGAGTATCTCAGTCGGAGCCATCATGGCAGACTGCATGCCGCTTCGCGCGCATCTGTACATCGCAGCCTCTGCGACAACGGTCTTACCGCAGCCCACATCGCCCTGTACAAGTCTGTTCATCGGCCGGCTGCTTCCCAGATCCTCCATTATCTCGTCTATGCATTTCTTCTGTCCTTCGGTAAGTTCAAACGGCAGAGAATCAAGAAAATCATCGAGCGGGACTGCGGGCACCGATGCGTCAAGACCGCCTTCTTCTCTCATCGAGCGGCTCACCCTCACAGCCAGCTGGTACATTAGAAGCTTGTCGTATATGAGCCTGTACCTTGCGGCTTTATAGTGCTTTTCGGATTCGGGGAAATGGATGTTGCAGTATGCGAAGCCGAGTCCCGCGAGCCTCCGTTCCGCCCTGATGTCTTCTCCGAGCCAGTCGTCTCCGAGATCGGTCCGGTCGAGAGCCGTTCTTACCCATTTGCGCAGATTTATGTCGGTCAGACCCGCGCTGTGTCTGTAGACGGGTATTATACCCCTTATGTCCCTGTCTCCCCCGGCTCTGCTCATCTCCGGATTGGTCCATACCCTTGCGCCGTTTCTGATCCTCATCCTTCCGAAGAGGATATAATCCTCCCCTGTGACCAGGGACTTCTTGAGATACGGCATATTAAAAAAGACTGCATGATAAATGCAGCTTGTATCCCTGAGTGTGCATTCGACCATGGACCGTCTTCCGGAAAGCGTCCTCAGAGTCACCTTTATGAGCTTTCCGCTTACCAGGCTGTCCTTTTCTGTGCCGGCGTCCATGGCGTTTATGACTCTGCGTCTGTCCTTGTACTTTACGGGATAATAATCGAGCAGATCCTGAACGGAGCTTATGCCGGCAGCTTCGAGCTGATCCTTTTTTTTAGAGCCTATCCCTTTTATGAGGCTTATATCGTCATCGGGGTACAGTACGGGCGTCTCAGCCATTGTTTCTCACCACATCTATGCTGCGCTTTTCTATCTCGTCAGATTTCAGACCTCTTATCTTGAATTTTATGGATTCCGGTCTGTCCAGCTTCAGCATGTCAAAATCCTGTTCTATCTTCCTGAACACATCGTTCGCAACATCTGCGATCCTGTATCCTTCATTGATGATCACGTAGATCTTTACTGTGAAATGCCCCTTTTTTTCGGAGACTTCGACCGCGTCGTAATAGTCCGGGTCGATCAGCGGCGTCGGCTTTTCTTTGATCAGCTTTCCTTTTTTATTACACAAAAGAACAGCGCCCGACATGCCCAGCAGGTCTTCGATGATCATGCGTTCGATCGCATCCTTATTGACGGCTACCGCGCCGAAATCATTCCTTACTATTACCGACATAGCTCTGAAAACAAAAAGCCTTAAGCTTTCGCTTAAGACCTGCGGTTGATATGCTTATCAGACGGCACGGTTTACCTTGCCCGATCTGAGGCAGCTTGTGCATACGGAAGCTTTTCTGACTCTGCCGTTATCGTTGATCCTTACGGTCTGGATATTGGCGTTCCACTTTCTTTTTGTATGGATATTGGAGTGAGAAACAGCATTACCCGATGTCTGACCCTTGCCGCATACTTCGCATTTTCTGGACATTTGCCGCACCTCCTTTATAGTTTGATCTGTTGCGCGCTCTTTTGCACGCCCGATTATTATACACAGTCATATTCTATAATGCAAGGACTTTTTTCCGCTTTTTCAATGCTCATTTTTCAATACTTTGGCGATTTTCGAATACTCTTCAAAACCGGCGAAATTAATTGTATAATATTCGATGTATATATATGCGCAGGGCGGTCATGGATACGCCCTCGCATACAGGAAAAGGAAAAGACAAGATGGCAAAACTACTCAGGAACAACAAATTCTGGATCATTCTGATACTGGTGATCAGCGCGATAGCGGCCGGCATATCGATACGAATGTCGCAGAACACAAAGCTGCTTGACAAGGCTGCATATAAAGAATTCAAGGACGCTGTCGATGAGGTCGCCGATTCCGAAGCCGGAGGCTTCAAAGATCAGGAGGCCCTCCGCTCTTTCATCAAGGGCTGGTTCGATAACTACGGCCTCAAATATGAAGAAGACAAATACGGGAACATCATATTCGACAAAGCGCCTGTAAAGCGCAAGCGCAATGTCACCCCTACCCTTATCTGCGTCAGCATGAACTACGAGACTGCATGCGATAATTCGCAGCTGCTTGCCTCTGCTGCCGCCATCGCTCTCACCGGCATCGAATCGGGCCGGCAGACAGTCATTTTTGTCGATGACGAGCAGAACCTCGGCAAGGGTTACAAAGGCCTCACCGACGAGTATGTGACTCCGAGATCGAAAGTCATATACATGGACAAGGGTTCCACCCCGTATCTGTCGACCGCTTCGTTCGAAAAGGTCTTCTCTCACTTCACCCTTGCGGCAGAACGTGAAGAGAACGTATGCGATACTGCGGTAAAGGTCACCATAAAGGGTGTTCCTTCCGCTGTCGTCACTACTAACGTGAACAAACAACCCGACCCTATATCCGCTTTCTCTGGCATGCTTTCAAGGCTCAAGGGCAAGTCGGCGATTTACAGGGTCGCCGATCTGAAAGTCGGAAGCAACGGAGACATGTACCCTGTTTCTGTCGAAGCGACCATAGCCCTGAACTCATATGCAGCCGGGTCCTTTACTGCGTATCTCGACAAGAGGATCAAGGCCTGGGACAAGGCGTACGGCAAGGACAACGAGGATCTCGAATTTACGTATGAGGTAATCGATGATCCCGACGCCCTTCCTGAGACTACCTATACAGAGGAGACCACAGACAGGCTTGCCGGCATACTGTATACAGTAAAAAACGGCACGTATAAATATGACGAAGATGACATCATCCCGGAGAACAGAGAGGCCGGAGATGTCAACGGCATAAACGCCGTCCTCGACATCGCTGCCACGGATAAAAATATCAGCATCAGAGTCATGTCGCAGGGCGCCGGAGAAATGTATACCGACCGGATACTTCAGGACAACGAAGCCGCAGCCGAACTCAACGGCTGTAAATATAAAACGGACAGCAAGGTGGATGCTTTCGAGAATACGAAGGACTCCCTTTCGCTCACGTTCAAGAAGACATACGACAAGGTCAATGACACCACTTCGGCAGCTTCCGAGCTTAGGACCGATACGGACAACTTCTTTACGCCGTGTTCGTACCTTCAGGCCGTAAGCGATGAAGCGGATATCGTGCATCTGAGGATGGACGGCAAGAGCGCGGTCAAGCTTGCGAATACGGTGCTCTGCTATATCAAGAC
>CADBFL010000107.1 GCA_902793875.1 uncultured Eubacteriales bacterium
TTCAGGAGGGGCGGGGTTGAAGCGAGCGATCATTCATGAGACGATCGGGGCGTGATTCATCTCACTACCTGTAGAGGTAGGAGTTTTCTCACACTGCTTCTGATAAAGTGGAATGTTTTTTTGAATCGACAACAATGATGAAGAAAAGTGCGCTGAAAATATGGTAAAATCGTTCCAACAGCAAGCTTTGTACAGCGACAGAGAAAAAGATCTGCGCAGAACGGACTGCAGCAGATCAGAACAAAAGGAGAGATATTACATGAAGAAGATGATCAGGAGACGTATTTCGGGCATTCTGCTCAGCCTCGCGCTTATGCTCGGGATGATTCCGGTACTGGGTCTGAGCACGCCGGCATTTGCAGCGGAGACCAGAACCGTTACATGGAACAAGACGATCATGACGGATAACCTGGATAAGGACAATAATACTATTACATATGACGGCATCACTCTGAAGGCAGATTTAATTCAGGTTGATGGTTCCGGTAACATAGGGATCCAATCTACTGACAATGATGGGACCATCACTGTTGGTGATGGAAAAATTATTACAAAAATCGAAATACACACCGCGGGCGATGGAAGCTTTTTTGACGATCCGTGGGAAAAAAACTCTGATAAACTGATATGGAAAGGCGATCCCGGCAGCGACAGCGTCGCGTTCAGAGGAACCAGCCAGATCACATCACAAATAGAATTCACCATCGGACCTGCTCTCGTCGAGTACCCTGTCTGGGTGGGCAACAGGCAGGTGACGAACTACAACAATGACGATGTGTTCGGCGACGGCAAAGTAAGCTTCAAACCGTCAGACGACGGAGGATCGGCGACCCTTATCCTGAATAATTACAGCTCCCCGATGGATTCGGCATATAAAGACTGCGGGATCTATATCGGATCCGGCGTTCCTAATCTGGTGATCCATCTGGAGGGAGACAACGATGTCAGAGGGTCGGGCCTTTACGGAATGGGTGTTTGCTCCGAAAGCGGCAATCTGACCTTCACCGGGAGCGGCACACTGGATGCTTCCGGTATGAACAGCGGGATCAATGCAAACCAGGGCTATGTGTCAGTGAGAGGAGCAACACTGAAAGCTTCTTCCAACAAATACAACGGCTATGGCATCTATGCCGGCAAAAACGTGACCATCTATTCCGGTTCTGTGGACGCTTCCGCGACCGTCGGCAATGATAGTTACGGCATCTACGCCAAAGGCGGCATCGTGGCTATCGAAGGCAAAGGAAGTCCGGTCGTTGCAGCAGGCGGAAGACAGGCGATCTATGATATCGTGAAGAACGTCGATGCCGGTATCGGCTGGACGGATGTAAATGGGACATCGGCAGAGAATACTATCGACATAGACACAGAGGGGCAGAGACTGGATATGTTTAAAAAAGTGCAGTTCCCGGCATATTCGGGAGAACCGGTTGACGATACAGCAGATGATTCAGGTAACGGAAGCAGTGCCTCATCAACCAAAGTGAAGAGCGTGAATACCGGAGATGAGAACGATCTCCGCGCATGGACAGTGCTCTTCTGCGCGGCGCTGACCGGGACCGCCGGAATGGCGTTCGCCAGAAAGAGAAGCGGTGAATGACACTGCCTGTTTGATGCAGGCGCCCGGCCGCTTTTTCAGAAGCGATCCTGCCGGGGAAGGGACAAGTCATGAAAAAAACAGCATATATCATCTGTATCATCGCATTGTGCCTGTGCGTCCTTGCCGGATGCAATCAGAAGGCAGGGGAACCAACGGTCGTCACTCTGGTTTATGACGGCAGCGCGACCGAAGTCAGGACATCGCAGTGGGATGAAAAGTCCGTTCAGATCAGCACCGAGGATCTGGGGCTCGGCAAAAAGAAAGCCTGTGATTATGTCGGCGTGAAGCTGTCTGACCTGATGGATATGGCAGACGCGGAGGACTGCGCGAAGGCGGTCGTCAGCTCTTCCGACGGCTACAGCAAGGAGATACCGGCAGAGGACATAAAAAACTACGATATAGCTCTTGTGAACGGATATGCCGGAGGCGGGGCGATACCGTCCGACGCGGGCGGACCTGTAAAACTCGTTTTTCCGGTCAGCGACCATCCTGAGCTGAAGGACACCTACGATCAGTGGTCCTGGCTGTGGTATGTGGACAGGGTCGAGTTCGTAAAGTAGGGAGACAGGAGACAGGGAAAGAAGTGCGTATTTTTCTTCTTGTAAGGACCGTGCGGATGAAGGCGCGGTCCTGTTTTTCTCTGCGCATTTTTCGCGCGTTTTCCCCGCATGGATGATGCGGCGACAGGGTGTGAAGTGGTATTATAGATATGATACATATGATGCTTCCGGCCGTGACCGCCGCCGCGATCATGAGCCTGACCCGCAGACAGAGAAAGGGGTCGTACTCAATGAGCTACTATCTTCTGACTGAAACCATGCAGCCCTGCACCGAAAAGGAGCTGCTTGCAAGCACGGAACATAAATACGTGGCCGTCCTGACCGCAGAGGAGTGGGCCCGCGACCGCGAGCACTTCGACATGGGCATCGAGCTGGACATCGACTCGATGGACATACACAATACCAAGGCGGAGGTCAACTACGACTCGCTGACCGGTACCTTCCGGATACCCGACAGAACGGACATCTCCGGAACGGATTACCGCTTCGCCTTTGCCCTCGACGAAAAGGGCATCGTGTTCATAGACGGCAGCGGCAGGGCGGAGGAGATCATAGGCATGATCAGGCGCACGAAACGCTGGCGCAAGCCGAGCCTCGAGCGCTTTCTGTACGACTTTCTCGAGCAGATAGTGGAGGGCGATCTGGACGTCATGGAACGCTACGAGGATGAGCTCTCCCGGATCGAGGAGGCGGTGCTTAAATACGAGCAGGAGGACCTCGGGCGTGTCCACGAGATCCATAACGACGTCCGCAAGCTGCTGGTGCATTACGAGCAGATCATCGACATGGCCCAGGAGTTCGAAGAGAACGAGAACGGATTCTTCAGCGAAGAGAACCTGCGCTACATCAGGCTGTTCATGAACCTGATAGTGCGCCGCCGCGACTACGCGGTCTCGATACGCGACTTTACGATGCAGGTCCACGATCTGTACCATGCTCATCTTGAGATGAAGCAGAACAGGATCATGACCCTTCTCACGGTAGTCACGACGATCTTCATGCCGCTGACTCTCATCGTGGGATGGTACGGGATGAACTTCCGCTACATGCCGGAGCTCGAGTCCCCGTACGGATACCCGGTCGTGATCCTTGCCAGCCTGGCTATCGTGATCTCGTGCCTCATATTCTTCAAAAAGAAAAAGTGGCTGTAGGCAGAGCGGCGCGGCGGCAGCGGCAGGCGGCGGGACATGCGCGGGACCGGACGGCTGCATCACAGAGGACGTAAAAAAGACGCGCTGATCCGGCGGGACCGGTCCGGAGGAGAAGAACAGATGGATAATATGATGAACGAAAAAAGGGTAAAAACGCTCGGTTACGGCCTGTCGGTCAGTTTCGTACTGATACATACCGGCCTGCTCTTCTTTTTCCGCAGTTACGGCGTGACCCCGATGGTCTGGGCCAGCGTCTGCGCCATCTTGTTCTTTCTTCTGACGATCCTGCTGGTCGGGAACAACAAACTCTGGCTCTACTCTGTAGCTGTCTATCTGGAGGTGGCAGTCCACATGTTCATCGCCGTGGTGTTCGTCGGCGTGGACAGCGGGTTCCAGCTCACCCTGATCGGCATAAGCGTGCTTGCCTTTTACGCCGAATACCTCAGCTTCACCCTTGAGAGAAAACGCGTGTCGGGCATAGCGCTGTGCGTGACCGGCATGCTGGTGTATATCGCCTGCTATGTGTACAGCCATGTACATCCGGCGGCATACGCTCTTCCGGACGGTGTGAACTTCAACCTGCACATCGTATGGGGAATCATCATCTTCTCGGTCAACATAGTGTTCCTGAAGATATTCGTCATGATAACCACGCAGTCCGAAAGCTCGCTGACCGCGGCCCAGAAACAGGCAAACAGCATGATAACCGCCATGTCCTCGGACTACAGGAGCGTGTACTACGTGGACCTCGACAGGGACACGGCCATATGCTACCGGGAGGATCCGAACGATAAAGAGCAGTCCCCGGCCGGAGTGGAGTTCCGGTTCCACGAGCGCTTCGCCTGGTACGGGCAGCACTGCGTTGTAGAAAGCTACCGCGGGGGCTTCATGGCATTCATCGACCCGGACAATATCCGCGAGAGGCTTTCGACCAGGCCCCTCATAGCCTACCGCTATCTGGCGGTAAGGGAAGGGCGCGAATACTACGAGATGATCCGCATGGCAGGCGTCCGCCGCGTAGAGGACCGCGACGACCACATAGTCCACGCGATAGGGCTCGGGCTTACCGTCATCGACGAGGAGATGAGAGAGACCATGGCAAGGAACGAGGCTCTCGCAGAGGCCCTCGCAGCCGCAGAGGAGGCGAACGTTGCCAAGTCTTCGTTCCTCTCGAGGATGAGCCACGAGATCAGGACGCCGATGAACGCCATCATAGGCTTCGACAAGCTGTCACTGCGCGATGAGAATCTGAGCCCTGAGACGAGGGACCATCTCGAAAAGATCGACGAGAGCGCCGAGCATCTGCTGTCGCTGATAAACGATGTCCTCGACATGAGCCGCATAGAATCCGGACGGCTGGTGCTCAGGAATGAAGAATTCTCGCTGGGCGCGATGCTCGAGCAGATCAACACCATGGTCACATCCCAGTGCAGCGATAAGGGACTTACATACGAATACCGCGTCCTGAACAGGATGGACGACCGCTACATAGGCGACGACCTGAAGCTCAAGGAGGTGCTTCTGAACATCCTGAGCAACGCCATCAAGTTCACGGATGCGCCGGGCAGCGTGACGCTCAGCGTCGAGAGAACGGCGAGCTTCGAGAATAAGTCGACTCTGCGCTTCCGCATCAAGGACACAGGCATCGGCATGGATAAGGACTACATCCCGAAGATATTCGACGCCTTCACGCAGGAGGACGACAGCCGCAAGAACAGATACGGCAGCACGGGCCTCGGCATGGCGATAACGAAGAACATCGTCGAGATGATGAACGGAACGATCGACGTCGAGTCCGAGAAGGGCGTCGGCACGGAATTCGTCGTGACGGTCACATTCAGGAACGCCGGGGATTCCGGAGATATCAAGGGATCCGGGGAGTCCGGCGGTGCAGGCGGGACGAAGCTTGCGGAGCTTGAGGGCAGATGCGTCCTCCTTGCCGAAGACATAGAGATGAACGCCGAGATCATGATGGATATCCTCGAGATGGAGGGCATCGCGGCAGATCACGCCGAAAACGGCAGGATCGCGCTCGAGATGTTCGAAAACAGCGAGCCGGGCAGATACTCGGCCATACTGATGGATATACGCATGCCGGAGATGGACGGCCTCGAGGCCAGCGAAGCCATAAGGGCCCTTGACAGAGAGGACGCGAAACGCATCCCGATCATCGCCCTGACCGCCAACGCCTTCGACGAGGACGTCCAGAGGTCGCTGCAGGCGGGAATGAACGCCCATCTGAGCAAGCCGGTCGATCCGGACCACCTGTTCAGAACGATGGGTGAGCTGATATACAAGGCGGAAGAGAACAGATAACATACAGCAGACAGGAAAGAAAGTACGAGCATGGATACACTTTTTATGATAATACCCAAAGTCTTCGGAGGAATAGTGTTCCTCGCGGGCGCGGCGCTCTTCATATTCGGACTCAAGACGAGCTTCAGCGAAAGACGGCGCTGCACGCTTTCGACCTACGGGATAGTCCACAGAAAGCTGTACGACTACACGGACAGCATAACCGACCCGACCGGAACGCGCGGAGGAACCTACCCGTGCGGGCTCAGGCTGCTGATCACGATCGACGGCGAAGAGCACAACGTGTTCAACGAGACATATGACACCGCGTACGAGAGGTTCAACGAGGGCGACAGGGTGCGCGTGAAGGTGAATCCGGACAACCCTTCTGAGTACTACGTAAACGAAGGAGCCTCGCCGGGCGTGTCCGTAATCCTTATAGGCATCGGCATGATGATCGCCGGAGCGGCAATATTCATGTATTTCAGGTTTTAGGCGCCGGATTACGGTCAGGATATTATGAAAATACTCTGCATAGGCGATTCGAATACATACGGCTATGATCCGAGGTCATATATCGGGTCGAGGTATCCGGAGGACGTCCGCTGGACAGACCGGCTTGACGGCTGCGAAGTGATCAACCGCGGAGTCAACGG
>CADBFL010000108.1 GCA_902793875.1 uncultured Eubacteriales bacterium
TCAGAGCCCTTCTCTTCCGCTGCCTTTTTCAGGACGCCGCTCACAAGCGAGCCCTCCGTCTGGGATACCACCGGGACTCCCGGTTTTATTATCCCGGCCTTTTCGCGCGCGATCTTTATGATAGTGTTTCCCAGTTCGGCGGTGTGATCGAGACCTATCTGAGTGATCACGCTCACGAGCGGTTTTTCTATGGTATTGGTCGAGTCGAGCCTGCCGCCGAGCCCTGTTTCGAGCACCACATAGTCCGGGTCCTGCTCTCTGAACCACAGATAGGCAGCCGCCGTGTATACCTCGAAAAACGTCGCTTCGGCGCAATGTAAAGTTTTCTTTATATTATCTGCCGCAGCCCTCACCTTTTCTTTCAGCGCGTCAAATACAGCCTGATCTATCATGCGGCGGGACCCGTCCCATATCTGGACGCGCTCGCACTCAGTCTCGAGATAAGGCGAGGTATAGAGTCCGACACTGTATCCCGCCTCCTCGAGTATGGAGGCGATCATCACTGCGGTCGAACCCTTGCCGTTCGTCCCGGCTATATGTATTGCCTTAAAGTCTTTTTCCGGATTTCCGAGCTCTTTCAGAAGAGCCTCCATCCTTTCAAGTCCGTCAGAAATCGCCATCGGTCCCTATTTCTGAAGCGCTTCGAGCCTTGCGGTCACTGTCTCCAGCATGCCGCGGTACTTCTCGCCCTTGGCCTTCTCTTCGTCGATCAGATGCTGAGGCGCCTTTGAGACGAAGCCCTGATTGGCGAGCTTCTTTTCGACGCGTTCGACCTCTGACTCGAGTTTTTTCTTTTCTTTGGTGAGCCTCTCGATCTCGGCTTCGATATCGACAAGGTCGCCTATCTTTACCGCGATCTCGGCGCCGTCTATGACTGCCGTCATGACGTCCTCAGGCATCTCGTAGTCGCCGCCCCTTATGTCTATGCTGATGACGTTCGCGAGCTTGCGGATACGCTCCTCGACTGTCGCGATCTCGTCCGCGAGCCTGTCGGTCTTTATGATCAGGTTGAGCTTCTTTCCCGGAGCCGCCTCGGCCTCCGCCCTGATGTTGCGGACGGCCTTCGTGACAGCCATCGTGGCGTTGATCCTCTTCACCGACTTCGCGTAATCCATGTCAGGATCGTACTCCGGCCACCCGGCGCGGATCAGCATCGCGTCTCTTCCGGTCTTTCCCTCTTCGGCAGGCAGGCATCCCCAGATCTCCTCCGTGATGAACGGCATGAACGGATGCAGGAATTTCAGAAGATCTCTGAGCACCTTCGTGAGCACCCATCTGACGATCTTCTTGTCCTCTTCATCGTCGCCGTAAAGCCTGCTCTTGGTCATCTCGATGTACCAGTCGCAGAAGATGTCCCAGATGAGTTCGTAGACCTTCTGGCCCGCGAGACCGAGCTCGAACTTGTCGAGCATCTCCGTTATGTATTTCGCGCCATCGTTCACCATCTGGAGTATCCATCTGTCCTCGTGCCTGAGTTTCGACTCGTCGTACTCCATCGGAAGCCAGCCGCCCTCTTCATCCTGCAGGTTCATGATGGTGAACCTCGAAGCGTTCCAGAGCTTGTTGGCGAAGTTCCTGGCAGCCTCTATCCTCTTAGGTATGTATCTGGTGTCGTTTCCCGGAGAGATGCCCGTGCAGAGCATGAAGCGCAGGGCGTCGGCTCCGTACTGATCGATCGACTCGAGCGGGTCCACACCGTTTCCGAGGGACTTTGACATCTTGCGACCCTGCTCGTCCCTTACCAGACCGTGGACGAAAACATAATCGAACGGGGCGTCGCCCATGCACTCGTATCCCGAGAACACCATCCTGACGACCCAGAAGAATATGATGTCGTAGCCCGTGACGAGAACCGAGTTCGGATAGAAGTAATCCAGATCAGGCGTCTTTTCAGGCCAGCCGAGCGTCGAGAACGGCCAGAGAGCCGAGCTGAACCATGTGTCCAGGACATCCTCGTCCTGAGTGAAATGTCTGCATCCGCACTTCGGGCAGACTTCAGGCATGTGATCGGCGACCGCGATCTCTCCGCATTCGTCGCAGTAATACGCAGGGATCCTGTGTCCCCACCAGAGCTGGCGGCTGATGCACCAGTCCCTTATCTCGTAGAGCCATCTGAGGTATACCTTGCCGAACCTTTCAGGGACAAACTTCAGACGGCCGGACTCAACTGCCTCGATGGCAGGCTTTGCAAGCTCGTCCATCTTTACGAACCACTGATCGGACATCATAGGCTCGACGGCGCTGTGGCATCTGTAGCACTTGCCGACAGGTATGGTCAGTTCCTCTGTCTTCACGAGGAATCCGGCCTCCTCGAGTTCTCTGACCCAGGCCTTTCTGCACTCGTATCTGTCCATGCCCTCGTATTTGCCCGCATGTTCGTTCATGGTGGCGTCGTCGTTCATGCACGAGATCATCTCAAGTCCGTGCCTCTGTCCGACCTCGAAGTCGTTAGGGTCGTGGGCAGGGGTGATCTTGACCGCGCCGGTCCCCTTTTCGGGATCGGGATATTCGTCCGCGATGACCGGGATCTCTCTTCCCACCACCGGCAGGATGACCGTCTTTCCGACGAGGTCCTTATATCTTTCGTCATCCGGATGCACCGCGATCGCGATATCTCCGAACATGGTCTCAGGCCTTGACGTGGCGACGGTGATGCCTTCGCCTCCGTCTGCCGCCGGATATCTGAAGTACCAGTACTTTCCGTTCTCGTCCTCGTGCTCGACCTCGGCGTCTGAAAGAGACGTCTTGCAGTCCGGGCACCAGTTGATCAGGCGGTTGCCCTTGTATATCCAGCCCTTTTCATAAAGGTCGATGAAGAACCTTACCACGGCCCTGTTGCACTGCTCGTCCATGGTGAAGCGCTCGCGCCTCCAGTCGCAGGAGTCGCCGAGCTTGCGGCACTGCTTCGTGATGCGTCCGCCGTACTCTTTCTTCCATGCCCACGCGTGCTCTAAAAACTCTTCTCTCGTGAAGTCTCTCTTGTCGCGTCCGGTCTTCTCGCGCAGCTCGTTTGCGACCTTTACCTCGGTCGCGATGCTCGCGTGGTCGGAGCCCGGGAGCCACAGAGCGCTGTATCCCTGCATCCTCTTCCATCTGGTCAGCACGTCCTGCAGCGTCTGGTCGAGGGCGTGGCCCATGTGCAGCTGCCCCGTGATGTTCGGAGGCGGCATGACGATGGTGAATGGTTTTTTGTCCTCTTCGATGTCCGCGTCAAAAGCGCCTTCTGATTCCCACATCTCATAGATGCGGTCTTCGAAGTCCTTCGGATTGTAAGTCTTAGCCAGATTCTTCATTTTGCTCATTCCTCTCAGTTTATTCTGTACCGTCTGCCGGTCTACATCTCGTTATATTCGTTGCCGTTGTCGAGCACCTCGTGGCGCACCCTCGACATGATCTCGTCTATCCGGTGGAGCTCCTCGGCGCAGCCTTTCAGAGTATCCACGATCTCGTCGGAGAGCTCGCCCTTGTTCTTGTAGCGGAGCTCGTGCTCGAGGCTCGCCCACGCATTCATCACGATGCTCTGGAACTGTATCTCTACAGGCACCATCTTCCTGCTGTTCACGAGGTATACGGGCACGGACACCACTACGTGAAGGCTCCTGTAACCGCTCTCCTTGGGCTTGTCGCAGTAATCCTTCATCCGGATCATCTCGATGTCCTCCTGCGTGAGCAGCAGCTTGGACATTATCGCGATGTCCTCCTCGTAGTTGCAAATGACCCTGATGCCCGCGATGTCGAGTATCTCGCGCTTTACGACGTCAAGGTTGTTTATCGGATCATCTATCCCGTATCTGAAGGCCTTTTCCATCAGGCTGTCAAAGCTCTTGAGCCTGGACTGGACGTGGTGGATAGGCATGTATGAATGCTGCTTGTCGAAGTCGTCCGAGATGTTCTGCAGCCTCGTATCGAGTTCTCTTATCGCCGAATTGTACGAAAGGCTTATGTCGTCGATGGCCTTCTGGAGTTCTTCGTCCGTGCCCTTGAATTCGGGCATCTTCTCGCGGATCCTGTCCGCGTAATAGTATCTGAATGACATTTCTTACATCATCTCCTGCAAACTGATTATCCCCGTCCACCTGCTCTGCTGCTCTTTTCTGGCCGCCTTTATGATGTTCCTGAGCAGTATGGAGGTCGTTACTCTTCCTATCCCTCCCGGCACAGGCGTATACGAGAGGTCTTTGATCCTGCCGCTTTCCATGATCTCTTCTATGTCGAGATCGCCGTGCATCTTTCCGTCGCGGCCCATGCCGGTGCCTACGTCCATCACTATCTGTCCGTCGCGGAAGTATCTGCTGTCGAACTTCTGCGTGAGGCCCGTCGCAAGCACCACTATGTCGGCCTCGCGGCAGTATTTTACCGTGTCCTCCGGAGGAGTTCCCGAGTGGCATATCGTCACCGTCGCGTTCTCCTGGAGCATCATCATCGCGACAGGCTTTCCTACCGTGATGCTCCTTCCGAGCACCGCCACCCTGCGCCCGTCGAGCTTAATCCTGTGATGGCGGAGTATCTCCATCACGGCCTCGGCCGTGCATGCGTTGAACGTGTCCTGCGCTCCGACGAAGAGCTCCGCAATGGATTTGTCCGTTATGGCGTCCACGTCCTTTGAAGGATTGAGCATCGTCCGCAGCCGCTCCCCGTCAATACCTTCAGGGAACGGTCTCAGCAGTATTATGCCGTGCACGCTCTCGTCCTCATTGACGGCCTGCAGCGACACCTCCAGAAGAGCCTGGCTTATGTCCGCCGAGAAGTTGATGGCCTGTGTCTCGATGCCGTATATCCTGCTCTGGCGCAGTATCGCGTTCTCGTAGTACTTCTGTCCGGCGTTGTCGCCGACTCTGATCACGGCAAGCTTGGGGACTACGTCCTGCTCTGCGAACTGCCTGACAGCATCCCTTATGTATATCTCTATTTCCTTTTTTACTCCGTCACCGTGTATCTTCCGGAACATCCGTCATTCCCCTTCCGGTCTCAGGCTGTCTCTGCGGCCGTGAACCTGTCCGCGCGGTCCTGCCTGAAATTCACGATCAGCAGGACCACGAGCGCCACGACGAATATGATGGTCGAGAGCGCGAAAAGACTCGGTCTTATGCCGATCTTGACTTCGCTGTAAATAAGCGTCGATATGGTATTGATGCCGGCTCCTCTTGTGAAGTATGTGATGATGAAATCGTCGACCGACATCGTGAAGCTCAGCAGAAAGCCCGCCATAATGCCCGGCCTGAGTTCGGGCAGCACTATCTTTCTGAAAGCGTATCTTTCGGAGGCGCCGAGGTCGAGAGCCGCCTCAAAGAGCCTCTCAGTGTTTCTGTTGACGCGCGGCCTTACCGACAGCACGACATACGGTATGCAGAACGTCGCATGGCTGAACAGTATGGTCATGTAGCCGCGCGGAGCGCCCGCCATCAGGAAGAAGAGCATCAGCGCGATGCCCGTGACTATGTCCGCGTTGAGCATCGGTATGTTGTTCAGTCCCAGCAGCACGTTCTGCGTCCTCTGTTTCATCCCCGCCATGCCCAGCACAGCGAGCGTTCCGACGACAGTCGCGATCAGAGCCGCGAGTATCGCTATCGAGAACGTGTTCACTATGGCTCCCATCATGAGCCTGCTGTGGAAAAGCTCGTCATACCAGTGCAGGCTGAAGCCTCCCCACACCGACATCGACTTCGTCTCGTTGAACGAGAGCACGATAAGCGTGAGTATCGGCAGATACAGAAAGAGCATCACTATTACGATGTAGATACGTCCTAAAGCTTTTTTCATTTGTTTGTATTCGTGCCCGGCAACAGCCTGCCCGGACCGTCCGCAGCCGCCGGCACTTAGCGACTGGCAAGCCGCAGGCGCAGACAGAGCTTAGTACCGCTGCGAGCGAGGCAGAGTGAGAACGCGTCCGGAAGGGCTGTTGCCGGACACGCTGTTCCATGCTATATCAGGTTCGCGCCCCCCGTTTTGTCGAATTTCTGCAGCAGCAGCATGCTGAGTAATATGAATACCATCATCACAAGCGACAGCCCCGATCCGAGGTACCAGTTCGAGTTGACGGTGAACTCCTGCTCGATGATGTTTCCGATCAGGTTGATCTTGCCTCCG
>CADBFL010000109.1:0-6054 GCA_902793875.1 uncultured Eubacteriales bacterium
GCGGCGTCTATTATTCCCACGATTATCATCTGTTTGCTTGCTGCAAATCGTTTGTTTGTATGCAAATATATCAAACCACCGATTACTACAATCGGAATAATAATCAAGGCCCAAATCAGTCCCAGTCTCAGGTAATTAACAAGCCGATATTTGAAAACGGCAAAACAGTCGGCCATGAGCTTGGTATAGATGACACTAAGACTAATAACAGTATAAGAACCATACCTATCTCAGAAGGAACTTACAATATGCTGAAGATTCATAAGGAATGGCACAAGAAAGAGATGCTAAAAGAAAAATATCGTACAAATCAAGTCTTTAGCACATCAAGTGGCGGATTATATGACAAACGTTCGCTGAGGCATACACTTGATCGGCTGCATGAAGATGCCGGGATTAGCATACTGGGCTTCCATGCATACAGGCACACATTCGGCACCATGTTAGCAGCTAGAGGTGTAGCACTGCAAACACTATCCGCCCTTATGGGACACAGCGATATATCCGTAACCGCTAAGTACTATATAAAAGTGTCAGCCCCTGAAAAGATAGACGCGATAAAAGCACTGGGAGCATAGCTCTGAAGTATCTATAATAATCGCTCAGGAATCTCCTCCTGAGCGGTTTTTTATTAGGAATAATGGAACTATGTCTTTTTAGTACATGGATTTCTGAAATCAGCTATTTCCCCCATTAGAAACCAACGAAGTTTCAACGGTTTGAGGCTCCAAAAATTAGTACAATTTTAGTACAAAAGTTTTTCAAAAACGCTGTTTTTTACCCTTTTTCATTCATTTTCGCAAAAAATATCAACGAAAAATCTGTAGGAACGTGATTCGCCCAAAACCTTGAAATTTCAACGAAAAAAGCCCCTAACCGTTGTGGTTAAAGGCTTGCGTGGTGGCCTATATTGGACTTGAACCAATGACCTACAGGTTGTCACCCTGTCGCTCTCCCAACTGAGCTAATAGACCTTGTCGCTGTCGTTCATTGTAACACCAACGACAGCAGAAATCAATCCTCAAGAGCCTTCTTTGCAAGTTTATCTGCAAGTTCATTGTACCTGTTGCCTGCATGGGCCTTTACCTTGACGAAATCGATCTCCATTTCCTTTCTGGCATCGGCCACGTAATCCCTGTAGCCCTGCGTCAGATCGTTGTTCGCTTTCCACTTCCTGTCGGCCCAGGCTCCTATGCCCTCGTAGTCGTGATATATCCCGACCTTCTTTATGCCGCTGGCTCTGCACCAGTCGATGGCGGCCTTCGACCCCATGATCTCGCCCGCGACATTCCTCTGCTTTGCGGCCTCAGGGTCGTCAAATGCCGAATTGAATTCAGTCGTTTCGCTGTTTCCCTCCGCATCGGTATCGACGATCACTACGCCGCACGAGAACCTTCCCGATGCCGCATCATAGCTTCCGTCGACGTACGCCCTTACGCCTTCAGGGAGCTTTTCTTCCGGAGAGCCTTCGCTCATGCCGAGATACTCCATGGCCTCCGAAGGATCGGAAAAACCCTTGTACTCGGCCCCCGCAAAACCGTCCACCTGCGCTTTGCAGTCATCCCAGGTCATGAATATGCCTGTCATCCTGCCCTTTCTTACCGCATATACCTTCTTTCCCTTAGCCACTTCACTCATCTCCTTGTCTTTTGCCGGTCTGTGCTTCGTGCTCTGATCCTCGTCGAACTTCCTGAGGAATGTGAGCCTGTGTATCGGGGACTTTCCGAGCGCCCTCAGCCCCTCGTAATGCTTTGCCGTGCCGTAGCCCTTGTTGCCCGCGAAGTCGTATCCCGGATACACCGCATCCATCTCCGTCATGTACGCGTCCCTCGCGACCTTGGCAACTATCGAGGCCGCCGCTATGCACAGGCACTTCTCATCGCCCTTGATGATGGCCTCAACGGGCATGCCGGCGTCGAGCTTCACGGCGTCGACAAGCAGGATGTCCTTTCCCGGAGTCTCAAGCAGGCCTTTTTCTCTGAGCATGTCCCTGCAGGCGGCGAGCGCTCTTTTCATGGCGTTTTTGGTCGCCTCGAGTATATTGATCTCATCGATCTCTTTGCTGCCGGCGATGCCGATGCCGTAAGCGAGCGCCTTCTCCTTTATCGTCTCCGACAGCTCTTCTCTCCTCTTTGCCGAAAGCTTTTTGGAGTCGTTGACGCCCGGAACATCAAAGTCCGGCGGAAGGATGACGCAGGCAGCATAGACAGGCCCCGCAAGAGGTCCTCTTCCGACCTCGTCAAGGCCGGCCACGAATCTGTATCCTTCGCTCCGAAGCTCATCCTCGCGGACCTTCATCTCAGCGAGCTTCGCGATGTCTCTTTCTTCCCGTTCTTTTTTTGTCATTTCTCCGTCATTCTTCCAGTATGAAGTCCGTCATGTATACAGGACGGTACAGCAGTTCCTTCTCGTTCTTCAGATCCTTCTGTGAAACGATATAGGTCCCGCTCACAGTTTTCGAGGAATACTTTCTTCTGAATTCTGTCAGCGATTTGTGATTTCCTGTTCCCGAAGACTTGACTTCTATCGCTTTCAGTTTCGCTCCCCCGGAAACGAGGAAATCTATTTCATAATAATGTGTGCTTCCCGGCTTTTCCCATGTATGGTAATACAGCTCCTTGTCAGCAGCTGCTATCATCTGCGCAACCGCATTTTCATACAGATAACCCAGATTTGCCGGCAGTTTATCGGACATGAGTTTTATATACAGTTCATTCTCTGCGGCCGGTCTGTCGATGAACATCATCGTAACGAAAAGTCCGGTGTCTCCCACATACAGTTTATAGCTTTCAAGCTCCTTTGTGTCACTGAGGCTGACCCCCGGATCGGTAGTATTGTATGAGATATTCACGGTTTTTGAGTCGACAAGATCATATATCCTCTCCTCATCCCTGGCCGTGCCTCTTTTACCTGTAGCACTTCTGAGAACATACCTCTTTGCATTCTTTGAAAGCTGTGCGGGTATCGACCTGTAGATCGCAGAGATCCTTCCCGACGGATCTATCTTTTTGAAATCATCTGAGTACAGTCCTATTATCTGTCTTTTTATCTCATCTATCTCTTCAAAGCTTTTTCTTTCTGTATACGCCACAACAGCCTGAGGCATTCCTCCGACAGCCATGTAAATACGGAAGTCTCTCATCAGCTTTCTGTTCGCAGCTTCTCCTGCGGGTTTTCCGGTCGCCGCGATCTGTCGTATGATATCATAGCTGTCGCTTCCTGTCGCCCACAGGAACTCTTCATAATCCATCGGATGCATCGGGATCTTCATCTCTTCTGACGGGATCAGAATGTCTTTCACATTCTTCTTTATTGAGATAAGAGAACCTGTCTCAATGTAATGATATCGTCCGTCTTTTACAAGATATTTTATCGCCTGTCTCGCCCGGGGATACAGCTGTATCTCATCAAACACTATGACAGACCGACCCGGTATCAGCCTGATTCCTGTTGCAGCCTGAAGACGTAAAAAGAAAGCGTCCGGCTCAGTGATATCATCAAAACAATCCATAATGGTTTTTGACGCATTTGCAAAGTCGATCATGATATATGAGTCATATTCGTTTTTTGCAAACTCCTCTGCAACAGTGGATTTGCCAACACGTCTTGCTCCCTCCAGCAATACGCTGTAACTGCCGGCATGCCTGGCCTTCCAGTCAAGCAATTTCTCGTACACTTTTCTTTTAAATATCATAACGCTTGTCTCCGTTGATATTACTGGCTTACAAGAGTTATATAGCATTTCTTCAATATTTTTTCAAGCAAATAATGTCGTTTCTTCAAAACTTTTTCTGTCAAAAAGTGTCGTTTCTTCACGTTTTTTGTCAGGCTTTTTCGAGTGTGATGCGGCCGATCTTTCCGCCTCTGAATTCGTCGAGCACGGTCCTGCCGGTCCTCTCGTAATCTATCCTCTTTCCCGACATGATGAAGCCCCGCTTTAGAGCGATGTTGTCCATGTTTGCGATAGCCTCATCGGAAACTTCGTCCAGCTTATATCTTTCCTTCAGGAGTTCGGGATATCTCTCGCCCAGCACTTTTATGAGTTCAAAGCCGAGGTCCTGCACTCCGAGGATGTCGTCCTTTATGCTGCCGCAGAACGCCAGATCGAGCCCGACCTGCGGGTCCTCGAACTTCGGCCAGAGTATTCCCGGCGTGTCCAGGAGCTGCATGCCGTTCGAAAGGGTGAGCCACTGCTTGCCCTTCGTCACTCCCGGCCTGTCGCCTGTCTGGGCTGACTTCTTTCCCGTCAGTCTGTTGATCAGCGACGACTTGCCCACGTTCGGCACTCCGACTATCATGATGCGAAGCGGCCTCTTCACAGACCTTTCGGCGTTCCTTTTGTCCTGCTCTGCCTCGAGAGCCTTCAGCAGCTTTTTGATGTTCTCGCCCGACTGAAGGTTCAGCGCCATAACGCGCTTTACGCCCTCGCCCTTTCCGAGCCTGTCGCACCACGCCTTCGTCTCGGCCTCGTCGGCAAGGTCGGCCTTGCCCAGCACTATGATCCTCGGCTTTCCCGAGATGATCTCGTCGATTATCGGGTTTCTGCTGGACACCGGAATGCGGCTGTCGATGATCTCAATGACCATGTCCACAGCTTTCAGATTCTCCTGTATGAGCTCGCGGGTCTTTTTCATGTGGCCCGGATACCAGTTTATATTGTCTATCATGTCTATTCCTCTAAAGAAAAAGCATACCTTCGGCGATGCCTCAGGTATGCATAACGTTCACTATTCAGCGCTCTTGATCCTGGCAGCTTTACCGGTTCTCTCACGCATGTAGTTGAGCTTGGCTCTTCTGACTCTGCCCTTTCTGACTACCTCGATCTTCTCGATCTTAGGCGAGTGCAGCGGGAATGTCTTCTCTACGCCGATTCCGTTCGACAGCTTTCTGACTGTGAAAGTCTCGTTTACGCCGCCGTGCTGTCTTTTGAGCACATAACCCTCGAATACCTGGATTCTTTCTCTCTGGCCTTCGATGATCTTGACGTGCACTCTGAGAGTGTCGCCAACCTTGAACTCAGGAATGTCTTCCTTCCTGTAATCCATTGTGATCTGGTCTAAAATGTTCACGTTATTCTCTCCTTCCTCTCAAGACGTTCTTGGAGCCTCCGGCCGTATGCCGTCTCCAGAGGACCGCCCGTAATAACCTTGGCTGTCTGCGCGACAGCCCTAATAAGTTACCACAAGGCATCGGATAATTCAAGGCTTTTATTCACTTTTTTGCGTTTTTCCGGGCATTTCGGGGCTTGTCGGGGCTGTTTCCGGCTGATCCTCCCGCTTTTCAGGCTCTCGGATGGCAGGCGCTGAAGACCTCCCTTACATGTATGTCCGTAACGGCCAGATATGCTATCCCGACCGACATGTCCTCAAAGCCCATCAGTTCCTGAAGGGTCTTGAGGTCTCCCCCGTTCTGCAGTATGTGGACCGCAAAGCTGTCTCTGAGGATCTGCGGCGTCATGCGGTTTCCGACGCCGATCTCTTCGCCGTAGTCCTTGAGTATCTTCCATATCCCCTGCCTCGTCAGTGGCTCGCCTCTGAAATTCACGAAGACGTGGTCATCGTCCGCATGCGCTCTTCCCTTCAGGGAGTCATACACGCTGTCTGTGTATTCTTTTAGCGCGGCCGCGGCATACCTGCCGAGCGGGACTATCCTGCTCTCATCGTTGGAGTCCTTCAGCGTTACGAAGTTCATCCTGAAGTTCAGATCCTCGAATCTCAGCCTCACCACCTCGGTCACTCTCGCTCCCGTGCCGTACATGAACTCCAGAAGGGCCCTGTCGCGCACGCCTTTTCTGTCGTCGAGCGGAAGAGTCATGAGTTTTTCGGCTTCTTCGATCGTCAGATAGTCTATCTGTCTCCTGTCGCCCTTGACCGCCTTGATCCGGGAGAACGGGTTCTCGTTCATGAGGCCTTTGCCTATGAGGTAGTCGTAATATGTCCTAAGCGCCGAAACCTTGCGGTTGATCGTGGCTTTGGACTTATTGTCGTTGCTGAGCTCCATCACATAAGCGACCGCATCGCTTCCGTCGCAGTCGTTCAGATCCTTCGCCCCGCG
>CADBFL010000109.1:6062-7348 GCA_902793875.1 uncultured Eubacteriales bacterium
GTATTCTCGGCCTTGCGCTTCTCTGTTCTCATGTATTCTATGAATTCATGCATCCGCTTACCTCTCTAGATCTCGCCGGCCATCCTCGCGTAAAGGACGCCGATTATCGTCTTGCTGTCTTCTATCTCTCCGGACATGATCATGTCCACCAGTTCGCCGGCATCGTATTCGAGCAGCTCTATGCACTCCGTATCGTCCCAGTGGGTCTCCCCCGGAGTGAGGTCCCTGCAGAGAAAAACATGCAGATATTCGTTCGAGTAGCCGCAGGTCGGGTAGAAGGATATGAGATGCTTCACGGACCCGGCCGTGTATCCCGTCTCCTCCGTGAATTCACGCGTCGCGGTCACCACCGGGTCCTCTCCGGGATCCGCCTTGCCGGCCGGCAGCTCGAGGAAGCCTTTCTCCAGGGCCTTCCTGTACTGCCTCTCCATGAGTATCTTTCCCTCATCCGTAACGGCGACCATGATGGAGCCGCCGCTGTGCTCGACGATGTCTCTTACCGCCTCGCCTCCGACGGACTCAACCACATGATGGCGGACCTTGAACACCGGCCCTTCGTATACGAGTTTGCTGCTTATGGTTTTCTCTTCGAATATCATTTGCGACACCTTTACTGATAATTTTATCTGTGTCTATTTTAGCACATCAGCGCTTCAGATAAGCATCAGTTTTTTGGCGAGCTCGCGTATGAAGAACTGTCTCCACTTCCTCCATGTGTTCTCGTGAGCCATGTCGTCGAAAGGTATGCCGTAGATTATGCTGTCGAGGGTCTTCTGCCTGTATTCCTCCGGAACCAGACCGAGCGCCGCTCTCACGCAGTCGAGCTTGAACCTCGCCTGAGTGAGCACCTGCGAGTCTCTGATCACATCCTCATCATCCACAAAGAAAACGAATTCCTCATCGTTGTGAGCATAGCTGCCCGCCGCCTCGAGTCTTCTGAGTCTGTCGATGTCCTTGATGATCCATATGCATTGATAGTACACTGCTTTTGGCAATCTGAGTTTCCTTCTGGCCATATGCGCCTCCTTTCTTTCTTCTGTGCTTCTACTGTGTTGTATCGCACATTCTACACACTCCAAGAAGGCGTTATATGATGGCCATGTGATGAGGGATTCCAGTGTCGGATACCGGTCATTTTTTGCAGGATAAAGGTGATTTTTTGTAAATAACTTCCGCAAAAGAATGCGCAGCCGAACTGCAGACAGACGGCATGTCTGCCCCGGGAGCGCCAGCGCTGGCCGGCGGGGACTACTAAGCCCGCTCGGACAGCTCTAGAGCGGTGCGAA
>CADBFL010000110.1 GCA_902793875.1 uncultured Eubacteriales bacterium
GAGGCCGTAGACCTCTATGCGTATGTCCACATCTGTGAGCGAATCGTCCCACAGGAGCTGGAGCTCTCTGTGTCTTTTCTCCGCCGCTTTATTGAACAGAAACCGTATCCCGAAGGTGACGGCCAGGCCCAGCAGCAGCATCACCACGATCGCGACGAGGGGCGTCACGTACGAGGTGATCTTGTAAAGGTCGTTCCATCCTCCCCTTTCAGGTCCCAGCGCGACCACGCAGACGTAGTACACTACCGCGTAGATGAGAAACGGGCACAGCGCGATGAGAGCCTCCTTCCGGGACAGCCGCACATTGCTGTCCACGCAGAAAAACAGCACCAGCGCCATCACCGGGCACACGACGTGCAGCCAGATATATATGCCCCCGAAGGCCGCATAGGCGCCTCCGACGGGGAACATCACGCACACCGCGAAGACCATGGTGATGGTCGTCGAGACCGCGCCGGCGTACTGCAGAAGCCGCACCCATTCCGGGCAGGTGAAGTATTTCTTTCTTATGCCCTCCACGGCGTACGGCATCATGAGCACCGCGCCGAGGGCCGCGAAGATGTTCGAGTTGACCGTAAAGAAGCGGAAGAGCTTAAGGCCGAGGCCCTGCTGGGTCACGTTCGGCCTGACGCCGAGCCCGATCACTATCGCGTACATGCAGCACACGGATGCGATGATGCAGGCGATGAGAGCGGTCACGCTCCTCTCCCGGTTGAGGGCTATGATGTATCCCTTTCCGGGATGGATGGCGGAGCCTCTTTTGCCGCAGCTTTTGAAGAACAGTCTCTTCTCGGCGAGGAACACAAGGTACGCCGCAAGTATCAGGCAGAGCAGATATACGATTATCTCGGCAAGGGTCCCGAAGCTCTGCGCGATGCTTCTGAACACGGGCTGGGTCGTCTCGAAATACGGATTGATGTAGAACATGTTCGGCTCGCGCAGCGGGTCGTTTATGATCTTCCTCGCGAGCATGTTTATCAGTTCGGAGATCAGGACCGTGGCGCCGAAGAGCGGCAGAGCGCTTCTGAACAGCGGCATCTCTCTTTTTCGCAGTATCAGGACCGCGATCAGGGATTCGCTGATTATGAGCGCGTGATATATGAAGGAGTGTATGGTGAACACAGCCTGGTCGAGCAGCATCCCGGCAGGAGACGCGAGCGCCATGACCGCCCCGACGAAAGAGAATGTGCTCAGGTAAACGAGCACTGCCTCCTGCGCCCTGCCTTTCAGGTATCTTGCAGAGACCGACAGGTACATCGCGATCGAGCAGAGCTGCCACGGGAAGTACCTGAGGTTTATCTGTCTGTCGAATATGTAAACGTAGCAGAACCACTGCTTGAAGATCTCGGCTGCGATCATGAAAAGACCGAGGCCCCAGAGTATCCTGAGCAGCCGGTCCTCTTTCTTGTTTCTTACTATGTGATATACCGCTATATTGAGCGCGACCGCCAGGGCCGCGAGACCCAGATGAAGGTCTCCGTACATCTCAGGTGATTCGGTGAATAAATAGTTCATTGTTCGCTTTTTTCTTTTTTCCGTCTTATGATGATGTCCGCAGCGACGAGCGCGCTCAGCAGGCACAGCAGCGCGATGACCGCTGTCATTCCGGCAGGCGCGGGCGCGGACTTTTCGTTATCCTCAGCCGCCGCATCAGGGACATCGGCCTGTTTCTCTTCGAATCCCGGCATGCTGAATACGGTCTTGCCTTCGTTATCAGGCCTGTCGTTGATATTGTCCATCTGCGTGAAGAGAAGGCGGCTGTACATGTCCTGAGCGCCGGCGTACTGCTCTTCGGCCATGCGCATGGCAAGATCCGTCACAAAGGCCTCTCCCTCCTCCTCCGAAGACTTGTAGGCGGCCTTTATGTCCGGAAGCGCAGCCGTGATCTCTTTCTGCATCTTTTTTTCCTGAGCGAGGTTGAAATCCTTCACGCCCGGGCTGAGGTATTCCCTGTCGGACTCGGCGACAGAGCATATCGACCTGCACACGTAGTAAAAGCTGTCGTTGACCGCGGCGCCGTCGTTATCCACCTTATACTTTTCGAAGGTGTCGGTGATCCCGGAGAACGCCGGGACGAAAACGGCATGCTCGGCGTTTCCCATGGCGAGCCACTGGAGCTGGCAGCAGCTGTCAGGCAGGCTGCCGTAGGTCTGGATGATGTGGACATCGCTCTGGCGCGTGACGCCTATAGGGCGCATGTCCTCGTTTTCAGGGTCGCGCATGTCGTACTTCGTGCCCTCGTACCTGTCTCCGTACAGCTGCATGATCTCGGTCACGGAGACCTTTTTCTCCGGCTTGAACAGCAGGTCGTAGAATTCATCATCGCTGTATTCCCCTGTCGATGACGGGGCAAAGAGCTGATGGCCGCGCCAGGTCCTCATGTTGGAGTACGGGCTTCTCGGACCCGGTTCTATCGAGCGGGCCAGATGGTATCTGTTCTTCCCTTTCTTCACGGGATCTTTGAGCTTTTCGAGGCAGCCTTTCAGCTTCGGCGAAAATACGAATCCGTCCTTTGCGTCAAGGTCCGTCCATCCGAGCATGATCTCGTTGCCGAACACCGCCATCCTGTCTTCGGGCAGGCGCATGGCCGCGTAGGTGCTGCCTCCGTATATCTCGAATATCCACGCCTCGTTCCTGTCCGAAATGAGGGTGGTGCTGCACTCCGCAGAGCCGTAACGGTCGATGTATGACGCCAGCACCTTCACGCCGTCCTCGGCCGAGACCGCCTGGCACGCGATCACAGCCGGGAGTATCGACTCGCGCAGGCCGTCGCCTTCCTCTTTCAGGGGATCCAGCGCGGCGTACTCATCGCTCACCTCCGTCGAGACGGTGCCGTCCACGGCGACTCCGCGGCTGTTCATGCAGCTTGCGTAATACGGTCCGTCGCCGAGGTCCGACGCGTCCTGAAGATGTGTATATTTTAGGGTGCTTTCGGGGATCTCCACAGAGAAGCCTTTCTGGTCATCTCCTGTATCCGTGATCTTCCCGCCCGAGCTGTCGGTCGCGGGCTGCACGAAGAACATCTTGTTGTAGGCTCCCCTCGACTGGTCCTCTGATCTGGCGATGATCATCGTATCATCTGCGGATACAGCCCTGCCCACGTAGACTCCCGTGCATTTTTCGGGCTCATCAGAAGAAGTCTCCGCGTGAACGTTCACAGCGGAGACTGAGAGCATGAGCACGAGTATCAGGGTCAGTACTGATGTCTGTCTTCTTCTTTTCATTATCTCTGAGTCCTCCCTTCAGCTCATGGAAGCTGTCAGGTCAACAAGCCTGCGGATCAGTCATCGTTATTCTGGCTGCTTCCCTTGATGGCTCCTGTTTTCGCGTCGACATCGTAATGGTATTCGACTCCGTTCGCCTTGAACTCTATTTCATACCAGGCGTCTCCGTTCTGGTACTCGTAGTCCTTTTCAACGTCGTATACGGCGCTTCTGTCAAGACCGGCGTCCTTGAGCGCAGCATCGAGCGCGGCTTCTCCGCCGACAGCGGTCTTTCTGACCTTGTAGAATATGAAGCCTCCTACAGCGCACGCGAGCACTATGACGACTATCAGTATGATCGCTATTGTCTTTCCTGTTTTTTTCATTTTCGTTCCTCTATTTCTTTCTCTTTTTCTTTCGGTTTCTTTCGGTTTCTTTCTCTTTCTTTCTCTGCCCTTTGACAGCATGCCGGAAGTTTTTCCGATATTAATAGTATAACACGCGAAAATAAGAAAACCATTAATGATGCAAAAAAACACTCGGGTCGCCGGAAGTATCTCTGCAATCCATTCCACCGCCTGCATTAACGCTCAGGACGGGGGATTTCCGGCCGGTCTTGTGCTAAAATATTAATATCATGAAGAAAAGATGCATCGCGATATCAATAATACTGCTTACCGCTCTTCTGCTGGCGGGCTGCTCCGGCGCAGGCAAGGGGAAGCGTCTCGAGACGCTCGAAGATCTCAACGATCCTTCCGTGACCATCGGCGCCATGACGGGCAGCGCCCAGGAGCCATATATCGCAAAGGTCTTCCCGAAGGCTGAGGAGAAGCAGTTCAGGACCGTCAACGAGATGGTCATCGCTCTCGACAGCGGGCAGATCGACGCCTTCGTACATTCGAAGGACAACATCCTGTCCGCGATGAAGGAAAAACCGGGAGAGTTCCGCCTGATCGAAGAGCCTGTGGGCGAGACTCCGGTCGGCATGGCCGTGTCGCCGCACACGAAGTATCCGGAGCTGCTGTCGCAGGTCAACGAATTCCTCAAAGACATGAAGGCTTCGGGCGAGCTCGACGAGATGTATCAGCGCTGGATGGGCGAGGATGTCCCTCCGATGCCTGACATACCCGAGGCGGAGGATCCGGTCGGGGTGCTTTCCGTGGGGACTTCGGGGGAACTGGTCCCGAACTCCTTCTACGCTGACGGCGAGCTTGTCGGCTACGACATTGAGCTGACAAAGCGCTTCGCGTATAAATACGATTACGCCGTGGAGTTCCGGCCCGAGGGGATAGACGCGCGCATAAGCGACACCGAATTCGGGCGCGTGGACATGCTGTCCGGCGGCATCGGAGAGACACCCGAGAGGGCCGAAAAGGTCATTTTCCCGGACACGCCTCTTTACATGCAGCCTATAAGCGCGGTCGTCAGGGCGGACAGAGCCGGGTCGGGAAATTTTTTTGAAAATATCGCGAACTCGCTCGAAAAGACCCTGGTGCGCGAGAACCGCTGGAAGATGATACTGAGCGGCCTTGCGGTGACGCTGGAGCTTTCGGTCGGCGCTTTCATCCTCGGATGCGCGCTGGGTTTTGTGCTCTGCATGCTAAGGCGAAGCCGGAACAAGGCTGTATCCTCATTCACGAACGGCTTCGTCAGCCTGATAGACGGCATACCCGCGCTGCTGGTGCTGCTGATCTGCTTCTATGTCGTGTTCTCGAAAATGGGTCTCAAGGAGATCCCGGTCGCGATCATAGCATTCTCGATCACCTTCGGCTGCCGCGTGTCCAGCGTGCTGAACACGGGACTCAACAGCGTCGACAGGGGCGAGATCGAGGCGGCCGAGGCCATGGGGCTCAGCCCGCTGCAGGTGTTCACTAAGATTCAGTTCCCGCAGGCCGTGAATCTTACCTTCGGCATGTTCAAGACCCAGGTCGTCACCATGATAAAAAACACCTCGATAGTCGGATATATCGCGGTGATGGATCTGACAAAAGCCTCCGACATCATACGGGCGAGGACTTATGAATCCTTCTTCTCGCTGGTGTTCACGGCTGTGATATATTTCCTGATCGCCCGGGCGGCTCTGGCGCTGCTGACGATGCTGGGCGACAGGATAGATCCGCGGAGGAGGGCTAAGAAATGAACGACATCATTCTTGAGATACAGCACCTCAGCAAGAAATACGAGGACGCCGAGCCTCTGAAGGACATAAACTGCACGGTAAGGCGCGGCGAGGTCATCTCCGTCATAGGGCCTTCCGGCACGGGAAAGAGCACGCTGCTCCGATGCATCAACCGCATCGAGGCGCCTTCATCTGGCAAGGTCTTCATAAACGGCGAAGAGATGACGGACGATCCGAGGACGGTCCGCCGCATGAGGCGTAAGATCGGCATGGTATTCCAGTCCTTCAATCTGTTTTCGAACATGACGGTCATGGACAATCTGACCATGGGACCTGTCACCCTGCTCGGAAAGACTGAAAAGGAGGCCCGCGAAAGAGCGCTTGAGCTTCTGGAGACCGTCGGTCTTGCGGGTCTTGAAAGCCGCTGGCCCGACGAGCTTTCGGGCGGCCAGAAGCAGAGGGTCGCCATTGCGAGGGCCCTGGCCATGGAGCCTGAGCTGCTGCTCTTCGACGAACCTACTTCGGCCCTCGACCCGCGCATGGTCGACGAGGTGCTCTACGTCATCCGCCGGCTCGCTGATCAGGGCAACACCATGCTCATCGTGACGCACGAGATGAGGTTCGCCGAGAACGTGAGCAGCCGCATCTTTTACATGGACAAAGGCCTCATACTCGAGGACGG
>CADBFL010000111.1 GCA_902793875.1 uncultured Eubacteriales bacterium
CGCGGCGATCGGCCTGTCAGGCCCGGGGAGCCCAAGTGAGGGCGACCCGAAGATGACATTGAGTCAATGTCATGCGTAACGTAATGACTATGCGAGCTTGAGCGCGCACGACGAAATGGTTCCAATTCCCGGACGACCGCCGGAAGGAGGACGTAAAACTGCGGGTCGCCGAAAAAGATAACAAGAGCCTAACAAGAGGCTAACAAGAGGATATCAAGAGTCTAACAAGAGGCTGGCAAGAAATCAGCAACAGGTTAGCAAGAAGTTAAAAGAGATTAGCAGGAGATCAGCAAGAGATCAGCAAGAGGTTAAAAAGCTTGCAAAGGCTGGCATTGTGCCCGCCTTTGCTTCTTTTTTTGTGGTACAATATCTATGTATGACTAAAATTATTTATGTGGACGGGCTCGAGGTCTTTCTGACCAGAAAGCGCATCAGAAATATCAATATGAGAATAAAGGATCCTGACGGCAGGATCGTCGTCAGCGCTCAGGAGCAGGCGGAACTGGATCGACAAAAGCAGAGCCGCGATAATCGAAAGAGCGGCGGCGTATCCGGAGCCGGAGAACAGGGCCGAGAAGGAGGCGAGGCGCAGGGATCTCAAAAGGCGGATAGCGGAGAGGCTTCCTTACATCGAGGAGGTCACGGGCCTTCGATGCAGCGGATGGACCGTAAGGGACATGAAAAGCCGCTGGGGCAGCTGCAATACCGCGACGAAACACATCAACCTCAGCCTGATGCTTGCGCTCAGGTCGGATGCCGAACTCGATTACGTGATACTGCACGAGCTTGTGCATACCGTCGTGCCGGATCACGGAAAAAGATTCTACGCCATGATGGACCGGTACATGCCGGGCTGGAAAACAATAAGAAAAGGACTCAGGACAAAATAAATGCATACACAACAACTCTTGCTCGATCTTGCGACGATGCTGACTACCGCTGCTGTAGTCGTAATACTATTCAGAAAGCTGAAGATCCCGGCGATCCTCGGATATATTCTCGCGGGATTTCTTATAGGGCCGAACTTCCCGCTCTTCATGAACGCGTTTTCGGACGAATCCATAGAGGTGTGGAGCGAGATCGGCGTGATCATAATACTGTTCCACATCGGCCTTGAATTCGATTTCAACAAGCTGACCGAAGTGGGCAGCACGGCCATAGTATCCGCCTCCGTCAAGATGGCGGGAGTCATGGGCGTCGGCTACCTTTTAGGGGCCGTGATGGGCATGTCAAGGATGGACTCGCTGTTCCTCGGAGCCATGCTGTCCATAAGCTCGACGGTAGTCATCCAGAAGTGCTTCAGCGAGCTCGGACTCGAGAAGGAGAAGTACGCGGGGCTCGTGATGGGGTCGCTGGTCATGGAGGACGTGATCGCGGTATTCATGATGGTCGTTCTCACCGCGGTATCCAAAGGAGCTTCGGGAGGGAGCGTATCCCCGGGGCAGATGGCGCTGATGCTCACTTATCTCGTGCTGTGGCTCATCATGGGCATATTCCTGCTGCCGACATTCCTCGACAGGACGATGGAATTCATGAACGACGAGACTCTGACGCTTCTCAGCGTAGGCTTCTGCTTCCTCATGGCGCTTTTCGCGAAAACGCTCGGGTTCTCGATGGAGCTCGGAGCCTTCATAGCGGGCTCGCTCTTTGCGGGGACGCGTCACTCGCACGATGTCGAGAGGGTGACGGCCGGCATCAAGGACATGTTCGGAGCCGTGTTCTTCCTCTTCGTCGGAATGATGGTGGATCCTCAGATAATCGCACTGCGCTGGACGTCGATAGTGCCTATCGCCATCATAGCCGTAATAGCAAAGCTTATATTCGCGACTTTGGGAATGATGCTCTCCGGCCAGGACATAGAGACGTCGATGAAGGGCGGAGTGTCGCTTGCGCCTATAGGCGAATTCTCTTTCATAATCGCGGGACTGGGGATATCCCTGGGAGTGATGGACAGATACCTGTATCCTGTCATAGTCGCGTCCTCGATACTCACCATTATCGCAACGCCTGTGCTCATCAAGCAGGCTGACAAACTGATACCGAAGCTGACGGCGAAGATGCCGGAAAAACTCAGGAGCAGAATAGAAAACTATACATCCGGCGATCAGGCGGAAGAGGAGACCAGCGCGGCATGGAAGGCCGTGATCAAGGATTTCTTCATCAAGATCGCCGTATACGGCAGCATCATGCTGGTCGTTACCATAGTATGCGTCAGGCATGTGCAGCCGTTCCTCGAAAAGACCGTGGGCGAGACGCCTTCGAAGATCGGCGTAACTGTATTCCTGTACATCGTGATAGCGTTTTTCTCGGTCCCGTTCATGGGAAAGAAAAGCGCGGAATTCACGGAGCTGTGGATGGACCGGCTGTCCAACAGGCCGCCGCTTATCGTGATGACCGCTATAAAGATCGCGATGCTCGAGGTGATCGCCATCATACCGCTGCTGAAGTTCTTCAACATCGGCAACATACTCATAATCTTCCTGCTGCCTCTGAGCATACTCCTGGTGAGCAGATCCGATTTCATCGCAACATACTACCTTCAGCTTGAGACGAGGTTCTTCGCGAACCTCAACCAGAAGACCATGGAGGAGCGCGGCGAAAGGGATACCGGACTGTGGCTCGATGAGGACTATCACGTGTTCGTATGGAAAGTGCCTGAAGGAGCGTCATGCGCGGGCAGGACGCTGATCGACCTCGGCTGGGGAAAGAACTACAACGTATATCTGATCAAAATAGAAAAAGGCGACAGAAAGATCCCGATGCCTTCTTCGAGGACTGCGGTGCAGAGCGGAGACGTCCTGCATGTGATCGGCGAGAAGAAATACTGCAGGGCGTTCATGAAAGCCATGGGGATCAGAAAAGGACCTTCGCTGCAGACTCTGAGGGAATATCTTGCGTCAGGCTATCAGGATAACGAGAACGATCTCGAATGCCTTGCCATCAAGGTCAACGGCTCCGAGCCGTATGTCGGAAAGCCGATCAAGAGGAACGGGATCAGCCAGCACGGTAGGTGCATGATACTCGGCATCGAAAGGGACGGCTACGCGACACGCATGCCTGACCCGAACATGATGATAGAAAAGGGAGACATACTCTGGATAGTCGGCGTCGACAGCAACCTCAGGAACATCGTCGCTCACTCGTTCGCTCCTTCCCTGGCAGCCGCAGGAGGTCAGAAATGAACTGGGAGATCATCAGCAGATTCATACTTCCTCCTCTTGTGGGAGCGGTGATAGGGTACTTCACCAACATGATAGCGGTGAAGATGCTCTTCTTTCCACATGAGGCAAAATACATATTCGGGCACCGCGTCCCGCTGACTCCGGGAGCGATACCGAAGGGCAAGGCCAGGCTCGCAAAGTCTGCGGGGATAATAGTCCAGAACGAGCTCTTCACCAGAGAGGACATCTCGGGCAAGCTCCTCACTGAGGAGGTCGAAAAACCCATAATAGACCGTGTCATGTCCATACTCGGCGAGAACATAAAGGACACCGGCGCGGTGATGATAGGCAGCAGGGAAAAATTCGATGCCTTCGAAAAGAACGTCGTCGACCTTCTCACGGAGAAGATCCGGGACGCCATCAAAAGGATGGATATCCCCGGGACGGTAAAGAAAGAGGGCACTGCCATGATAAGAGAACAGGTCATGGAATCGACGCTGCTTTCTCTCGTCGTTTCGGACAGGCTCATCGAACGGATAATGAGCCGCGTGGCTTCGACCATGGATGATTTCATCGAGGCGAAGGGGACGGAGATGATACACGGGATCACTGCGTCGAGGATACACGATCTCGGCGAGAGGACGCCGCTTTACGTGCTGGAACAGGCGGGCTACGACAGCGAGACCGTGCGCGCGAAGATCACGGCCGCCTACAGGGAATCCATAGTCAACGCGGTCAACTCCGCGCTCAGGCGGATCAACGTGGCCCAGGTCGTGGAGGACAAGATCAATTCCATGTCGGTGGAGGAGCTCGAGAAGGGCGTCATGCAGGTGATGAAGACCGAGCTCAACATGATAGTGAATCTCGGCGCCCTCATAGGGCTCGTGATCGGCAGCATAAACATATTTATTTAGAGCGCAGACAAGGCTGCTCTGCTCGAAGCTCACGGATCCGCCATTGCATCCTCAGTCTCTCGCGAGCGCGGGGAGTTTTCGACGTCGCACTGGGTACCGGGACTCCGTCTCAAACATCCGGCCGCTTCGCATCGTTCCATCGGTGCAGCTGGCAGGATCCGCTCGCAACTCTCGCTTCGCAGCCTTTGTCTGCGCTCAGTAAAGCGATATGCAGAATTACGTGGTGTTCGAACATGTGAAAAAGGTGTATCACGTGGGCGAGGTCGACATAGAGGCCCTCTCCGATGCCAGCTTTACCGTGGCAAAAGGCGAGCTCGCGGTCGTCGTCGGCGAGTCCGGAGCGGGAAAGACGACTCTTCTGAACATACTCGGCGGGATGGACACCCTCACGAGCGGAAGAGTCCTGCTCGACGGAAGGGAGATCAGCAGCCTCAGCCGGCGCGAACTCACGGATTACCGCCGCTACGACATAGGCTTCGTTTTCCAGTTCTACAATCTGGTGCAGAACCTGACGGCGCTCGAGAACGTGTCGCTCGCGACCCAGATATGCCCGGATCCGCTCGACCCGGCCGGGACTCTGAAGGCCGTGGGGCTTGAGGACAGGATGAACAACTTTCCGGGGCAGCTGTCGGGAGGCGAGCAGCAGAGGGTGGCCATAGCGCGCGCCCTCGCCAAGAATCCGAAGCTCCTTCTGTGCGACGAGCCTACGGGCGCCCTCGACTACAATACAGGCAAAGCCATTCTGCAGCTGCTGCAGGATCAGGCCAGAAGATCCGGGACAACGGTAATAATAATCACTCACAACAGAGCGATCACTCCCATGGCCGACAGGGTCATAAAAGTCAGGAGCGGCAGAGTGACCGAAGTCGTCACGAACACGGCGCCGGTGCCGGTCAGCAGGATAGAATGGTAAAGTCCACGCTAAGGGAAATAAGGACCTCGCTTACAAGATATCTCGCGATATTCGCGATCGTAGCTCTTGGAGTGGGGTTTTTCTGCGGGCTCAAAATATGCAGGGACTGCATGGTAAAAACGGCCTCGGACTACCTTAACGACAAACACTACTACGATTATCAGATAAATTCGTCATACGGCATAGACGACAAAAGCATAGAGACGGCGGAATCCTGGGACGGCGTCGCCGGGGCCGAGGGCTCGATCAGAAGGGATGTTCTGGTCAGTACCGCCGGCGGAGATGTAAAGGCTCTCAGGGCCATATCCATGCCGGAGGACATCAACAGGCTCGATCTGGTGGAGGGGAGGCTCCCGGAGAGAAGCGACGAGTGCGTCATGGATGCGAACAACATGACCGGATCGGGCTATGCCGTGGGCGACACCATAAAGATAACGGACGACAACGACGAAGACAGGCTGAAGGACTTCAAAGTGCGCGAATTCAGGATCGTCGGCACGGTGAACACCCCGCTGTACATGGATTACCAGCGCGGATTCACGGACATAGGAAACGGCAGCCTGAGCGCATTCTTCTTCGTGGACAGGGACGCCTTCGATACCGAATACTACACGGACATGTACGTGAAGCTCGAAAAGACCGGCGAATACTTCAGCACCGATGTCGAAAACGCCATCTCCGACGTCCTGGACGAGAACAAGGAGAGCGCCGAAGAGCTTTCTGAGACCGTTACGGCGGAGAGGCGCGGGACCGAGCAGAAAAAAGCGAGGGAGGAGCTCGACGAAAAGACTCAGGAGTACGAGGACGGAGTCGCGGAGTTTGAAGAGAACAAAGCGACGGCGGAGGCGGAATTCGCAAAAGCCGAAAATGAGATCGCGGACGGACAGCAGCAGATCGACAGCAACCTCGCGAAGGCGGAGGGCGGCAGACTGGAGGCCCTCGACGCTATAAAGGATCTCAACGTCAGGATGTCCGGCGCGGACGGGGCGATCGAAAGGCTGAACGCCGAAAAAAAGAAGGCCGGAGAACAGCTCGCCAAAGCGGATGAGACAGCCGCGCAGCTGGCGCAGGCAAAGGCCGGGATCGAAGCGCAGACGGCGCAGCTCAGGCAGATGTCCGATGAGATCAGCGGGAAGCTCGAAGAGCTCGGAGAGCAGATCGTGCTGATCGAGGGGCAGATATCCGACCTTGCGGCTCAGATCGGAGATCTCGGGCAGCAGAAGGCCCTTCTCGAAGGGCGGATCGCCGAGCTCAGGCAGGAGGCCGAGCATGAAGAGGATCCTGCCAGGAAAGAGGAACTTGAAAAAGAGATCGCGGCTCTCGAGGAGGAGGCCGCCGG
>CADBFL010000112.1 GCA_902793875.1 uncultured Eubacteriales bacterium
AATGAAAAGGATACTTACTGTACAGGACATATCGTGTCTGGGAAAATGCTCGATAACCATCGCTCTGCCGGTCATATCCGCTCTCGGCACCGAGTGCGTGATACTGCCTACGGCGGTGCTCTCGAACCATACGCTCTTCAAGAGTTTTACGGTCAGGGATCTGTCCGATCAGATCGAGCCGATTTGCGAAAAATGGATAGATGAGGACATAAAATTCGACGGCGTGTATACAGGCTATCTCGGAACGGTCGAACAGATAGAGATGATGAAGAAACTCTTCGATACTTTCGGAAAAGACGGGATCGTCTTCGTGGATCCTGTAATGGCCGACAACGGCAAACTCTATCCGGCTTTCGACATGGAGTACGCAAAGAAGAACACTGAGCTTTGCTCGCACGCTGACATCATAGTGCCGAACATCACCGAGGCCTGCTTCATGACGGGAATGGATTACCGCGAGGAGTACGACGAGAGCTACATAAAGGAGCTGCTCGAAAGACTGACGAAGCTCGGAGCGAAGATCACGGTGCTGACGGGAGTCTCCCTCTCCGAGGGCAAGACGGGCGTCATGGGCTATGACAGAGAGCATGATGAATTCTACGTATACCAGAACGACAGGGTGGGGGCGATGTTCCACGGAACAGGCGACCTCTTCTCGAGCACGGTGATAGGAGAGATCATGCGCGGCAGGGACTGGAAGGACGCCATGAGGATCGCGGCCGACTACACGGCCCATACTATACAGGTGACCCTGGACGATCCGAAAAAGCCGTGGTACGGAGTCGACTTCGAGACGACCATCCCTTATCTCATAAACATGGAATAAGCATGTTACGCATGCGAGGCAGCAATGATCAGATTTTCCGAAATGAAATATGAAAGACCTGACATGGACGCAGTGAAGGCCGAAATCGCAAGGCTTGTCACTGCGTTCAGGTCGTGCGGGTCATATGAAGAGGCGAGGGCGCTCCTGCTCGAAAAAGACAGGCTCGAAAGACACGTCGACTCCATGGCGACGATCTCCAACATACGGCACTCGATAGATACGAGAGACGAATTCTACGACAGGGAGGCGACGTACTGGGACAACGCCATGCCCGAGCTCGAGGAGGCTTACCATGCGTGGACTCTTGCGCTGCTGGATTCTCCGTACCGCAGCAGGCTTGCAGAGGAATTCGGAGAAGTCATATTCATAAACGCAGAGATCGAAAAGAAGAGCTTCGATCCTTCGATCGTGCCTCTTATGCAGGAGGAGAATACCCTTACTACGGAGTACAGCAAGCTGCTGGCAGGCGCGCAGATAACGTTCCGCGGCAAGGTATACACGATAGCTCAGCTCGGAAAGTTCAAAACGGACGCTGACGATGAGCTCAGGCTCGATGCGTGGAAGACCGAGGGCGGATGGTATAAAGAGAACCAGGCGAAACTTGATGAGATATACGACAGGCTCGTCAGACTGCGCTGCGGGATGAGCCGGAAGCTCGGGCTGAGGGACGCCGTCGAATTCGGCTACTGCCGCATGATGCGAAACTGCTACGACAGGGATGATGTCGAGAGGTTCCGCGGAGCTGTGGTGAAATACCTCGTGCCGCTTGCGGATTCTGTCATGCGCGCCCGGGCGGAGCGAACCGGAGTAACGTATCCGATGAGCTTTGCAGATGCCGCGCTGGAATTCAGGTCGGGAAATCCCGTGCCGGCCGGCACGGCGGACGACATACTCGAAGCCGGCAGGAAATTCTATGATTCCATGTCGCCCGAGACAAGCGCCTTTTTCAGGATGATGCTCGAAGGAGAGCTCATGGACGTCCTTGCGAAAGAAGGGAAGCAGGGCGGAGGCTACTGCACGGCCATATACGATTACGAGACGCCTTTTATTTTCGCCAACTTCAACGGAACGGCTGATGATGTTGAGACAGTGACTCACGAGGCAGGCCACGCCTTTGCCGAGTGGGTCAACAGAAAGCGCGTTCCCGTATCGACCGTATGGCCGACTCTTGAGAGCTGCGAAGTCCATTCGATGAGCATGGAGTTTTTCGCATGGAGGAGCGCGGAGGATTTCTTCGGAAAAGACAGCAGAAAGTTCCTGTACAGCCATCTTGCGGGAGCGCTTACGTTCATCCCGTACGGCACGATGGTCGACCATTTCCAGCACAGCGTATACGAGCATCCTGAGATGACGCCTGCCGAAAGACATGCGGAGTGGAGGAGGCTGCTCGGGATATACATGCCGTGGCTCAGGCTGGACGGAGAGATACCGTTCTATTCTGAGGGAATGGGCTGGCAGAGACAGCACCACATCTATGAATCGCCGTTCTACTACATAGACTACTGCCTGGCGCAGACGGTCGCTCTTGAGTTCTGGAAGATGATACAGGAAGATCCGGACGATGCATGGGGCAGATACATGGCCTATACCTCTCAGGGCGGATCGGATGTGTTCACGAAGCTGCTCGGAAATGCGGGCCTCGGAAGCCCGTTCGATGAGGAGACCCTTCGGGGAGTGTGCGAAAAAGCGGCGGAATGGCTCGCGTCATACGACCTCAGCGGGTTAAAATAGACATGCGCAGATACATGCCTTTCAGGAGGCATCAAAAGACAACGGCAGCATCGCCGCTGTTTTTGCGTCAGTCGATATTGTATTCGTTCTTGATGTAAAGGCAGACCTGCCCCCAGATATACCAGAAAAGAGCTACGAGCATGAGCGCGAGAGCTCTTGCCGGCTTCCATCCGAAGTGAGCCGCGACCGCGTTGTATCCTCGCGTCACGAGAAAATAGATCGCGACGAAGCCAATGAGGACTATGATCATGAAGATGCCCCATCTTTTGTCGCCGCCTTCCTTCTTTTCTTCTTCAGCGGTTTCAGCAGCTGTATCCGCAAGTGAATCTGTATTTTCAGCTGTCAGCTTTTCTTTGTTTTCGTCCATCGGCACGGTCTCCTTCCGGTCATGCTTTAGTATACCACATATGCGGTTTTTTTCGCTTCAGACAACCGGAGACGGTCTGCTTCACTTTCGGATTCACGGCAAAATCGAGTTCGATATCGCAGACGATACGCTGATCCGCTTTGATTCGAACACCTTCTCAGGGTTATTTTTGAGCATGAGTTCGATCTCTCCCTCGGTGATGCCGCGTCGTTCAAGCATCGGTATGAATTTTTCAAACAAATGCGCATATCCGTAGCCGCCGGCGGACCTGAGATCTTTTGTCCTGCATATATCCATGGACAGAAGCAGCCGGTCAAGAAAACCCCATTCTTTTATCTTTCGCACTCTGTCCGCGCGGAATTCATCACCCTCGCCGTAGTCTTTGCCTATCATGTCGAGGCCTACGAATACTCCCGTTCTGAAAAGCTTTTTCAGGCGTTCATCATCCTTGCAGAAATCGCTGTGTCCTATCACTATTTTCTCAGGCGGTATTCCGCGCGCCTTGAGATATTCCGCCTGCGGTATCTGCTGTATCCCGCGGCTGGAGTGCGTGGATACGGCTGCGCCGGTCCTGCGCGCGGCGATGCACATCCCTTCCCAGGTTTTCAGCTCCTTTTCGTACGGCCCGTCAAGGCTCCATGCGATCTCGCCGATGATCCCGGCCTTCATGCCGCTGTCCGCTATCCCTTCTGTAAGCTCGCGCACCGCCTCTTCGGCGATATCCTCCGGGGTCCGGTCCATGACTGCAGGATCAATAAGTTCCTCAAAATAGTAACCGGTACACATGATGATGTTCATGCCGGTCGCTTCTGTCAGGCGTCTTACATGCTCCGGCGACCTGCCCATCGTCTGGTTGGTCAGGTCCACGACATTGCGGACTCCGTATCTGTATGCGTCTTCAAGATCACGGCACTGCAAATCAAACGCCTCGGTTCCCACATCTTCCGGGCTGAGGGCGATCGACATGTGTTCGTGCATCAGCGTTAATCCGTCGTTCAGAGCCATTTCACGAATTTCAGTTCATCCACATAGCTGCCGTCTTCATTCTTCATTTTGTGAGGGATCATTCCGTATTCCTCATAACCCATGCTGCGAAGATTGGCAGCCGACACTTCGTTTGATGTCGCGGTGGTGCATTCCACCTGCTCATAACCAAGCTCTCTGGCGACATCTATGACAGCCAGAGTCAGTTTTTTCCCCAGACCTGATCCCTGAGCTTCTTTAAGTATTCCGGCAGCCACAGCGCATCTGTGGCGCATCTTCACCCATTCGCTCATCCCTGAAAGCTCCGTGAGGCCGATGAGCTTTCCGTCTCTGAAGGCCCCGAGGAGCATCTTTCGCTCGCCTTTTTCAAACTCAAGGATGTATTCAGCGGCATTGTCCGCGGTCAGTCTGGTGCCGCCGGGAGCCCATGGGAAAAAAGGTGATTCCCCGGAGCCCTGCCTGACAAAGCTGTTGAGCTCATCGGCGTCTTCCTGCCTAAGGCTTCTGAATACGCATGTATTGCCGTTTCTGTCTGTTATTTCTTCGGGTCTGTATATCATCTGCATACCTCATGTCTGTGCGCTGCCGACGCTCCGTGTCCGGCATTCAAAGCATTTACAATTCTACCACAAAAAATAAGATGAGGCTCCGGACCCCTGCAATTTCATACACGGTCTGCAGATTGTCCCTGATGAAACGACAATGAAATGATAAGAAGAGATCGCGCTGGTATTTTTTGCGGTACGTAAGACTTTTTCTCCTGATAGATTTGATATAGACCTTAATAATTGTTAAAATAATCGGAGCAATATTCTGATAAAACACTTGACATTGCAAGGAGCAGAGCGCGATGCTCAATCAATCAATCAATCAATCAATCAGGTAATAACACGCACTTTTGGTGTGCGAATTTCGTATATGTCTTTATCCGGCTGTGAGCTGAGGTAAAGGCTTTTTTATTGCGGTCATTCAGAAAACGGGAGTGAAGAGGATGTTAAAGAAGATAACAGGAAGCATACTGACGATAATGCTCATGACCACCATGTTCCTTGGCGCGTTCAGCGCGGCTGCGCCGGAGCATGTGCATGCGGGTGATGGGTTAAAAGTTTCGATATTGATAAATGGAACTCCAACAACTTTTATTGAAGATGCAAGTATCGGAGAGACCATTTCATTTGAATCTTTTAGAACATTTATATATAGTCACACGCACATGTATAAAAATGCAGTAAGTTTTTATGATAGTAGCAATCCTGATGCAATTGAAGTTTCAAGTGATTTAATGAGTTTGACGATTAAGGACGTAGGTGAAGATATTAAGATTCGTTTTATATATGATCCTAACTCCGGTCCCAGAACTTACACTTTTATAGTTTCACAGGAGCACGCCCACTCCTGGACAGACGCTTCCTATTCCGCGGATGGCAATGTGATCACCGCCACCTGCCAGGGCAGCGGTACTTGTCCTTTGGCTAATAATAAGCCGACGTTGACACTCAATGCATCAGATAAGACCTATGACGGTGAAGAGGTAACCGCAACTCTTACACCTAATGATACATGGACTTCACAGAAATTAGGAACACCTTCAATATCATATAGTCCGGATAATTCTAAGAATGTCGGTACATACACGGCAAGTGTAACGAAGGGTAATGCCACCGCCACGCAGTCATTCACGATCACACCACTGGAAGCGACCCTTGACTGGACAAATACTGAACTCACATATAACGGTAAAAATCAGAAACCGAAAGCTACGGTCTCAAATCTTGAGAGCGGAGATTCCTGCACTGTAACTGTCACAGGCGAGCAGAAAGATGCAGGTCAGTCATATACTGCAACAGCAAGTGGGTTCACAGGAGCTGATGCAGGCAATTACTCGCTCCCGAGCAGCAACACAACTACCTTCACTATAAACAAGAAGAAGCTCACGCTTACCGGCGTAACCGCTAACGACAAGGTCTACGACGGCACGGCCAC
>CADBFL010000113.1 GCA_902793875.1 uncultured Eubacteriales bacterium
CTGGACAGTTCGCTCGAAGAGCTTACGGGCTATCCGGTGAGCAGCCTCGGAAAGTCGAGATTCAAAATCACAGCAATAGTGCAGCACCCTGAATTCATATCCTCGGCCGAGGGTTCGGCCAAGGGGTATTCAGCTGCTTACAGACGCTCTTTCCGTTACTACGCGATGGTCGATGAGAGCGCGTTCAATGATGATGTATATTCCGGCAAATACAATGCCGTTCTCATGCGAATGAAGAGCCTTGAAGGGGCTGACAGATTTGCCGCCGGATACAACAGTAAAGTCCAGGCAGCGGAGGACCGCATCACCGGTGCGCTGGGAGATGACAACAGCATGAGCCTTACGGATATCACATCCACCTTCGGTTTTTATTCGGTGAATGTGGCCCAAAAGACCGGAGGCAAGGTCGCGTCTGTCTTTTCATCGTTCTTCTTTGCCGTAGGACTGCTCGTATGCTATTCCACGATCCTTCGCATAGTGGAGGAGGAAAAGCGGCTCATAGGCACCAAGATGGCAAACGGCTTTACAAGAGGCGCGGTCACGACCAAGTATCTTATGTACGCAGCGCTGGCAGTAACGCTTGGCGTGGTGATGGGCATCTCAACAGCGTTCATGATGTCACGCGTCACACAGCAGGTCGTCACTTCTACGCTGACCTTCGGAAGCGCGGGTGAGACATACGACTATTACGATGCGAAACAGACCCTGATCGTCGTTGCCGCAGAGTATGCTTTCATGCTTCTGATCGCAGCATTTGCATCCGCAAAGCAGCTCAGGATGAGGATCACCAGCCTGCTGAACAACAGCAAGGAAAACAGCAGGATATTTACCCTCATCAGCAGGAGCCCTATTGTACGAAAGGCGTCTGTGAGCATACAGTCCTTTGTCTACAATATCTCGATGGACAGCTCCAGGGTCATCGCCACCATAGTCGGTATAGCGGGCAGTATCGCACTGCTGATCGCGCCTGCATCGCTGTACTTTACCCTGATACAGACTCCGCAGACGCAATATGATGAACTGTTCCGCTTCGATCATACTGTGCAGTATTCCGATGATGAAAGCGAAGAAAAGGTAATAAGCATGCTCGATGAAGCAGGCGCGAAGTATGCAAAGGTATATTCCGAAGACGCCCTGCTCTCAAGAAGCGGAGAGAAGACAGGAAGCGTGAGACTCATCGTGACGGATGACCCGGAGAGTCTCAGGACGATGGTAAACCTTCAGGATCCCGACACACATGAAGAGATCGACCTGAGCGATAAAGGAGTCATGGTATGGCAGGCCGAAGGCAAGGACTACGGGACTGCTGCGGGCGATGTCATGAAAATAACCTCCTACAGAGGAGACAATTACAGATTTGAAGTGGCAGGGCTGTACAGATGCTATGACTCCGGGGCCTATCGCCTGTTCATGACTTCGGATGTCTACGAAAAGGTGACGGGAAAGGATTATGAACCTAACGCTGTCCTGACGTCGGTGTCCGATGAGACAGCAAGAGCTCTTGCCGATATTGACGGCGTACTCGGATGCGTCGACGACTACGATGCCTGCATGTCGTTCTACAGCAACATGAAGCTGATATACGGGGGCATACTCGGTCTTGTGCTCGTGCTTTCGGCGGTAATAGCCTTCCTGATACTCCTGAATCTGAACATACAGTTCGTAAAGGAGAAGAAGATGGAGCTTACCGTCATGAGGATAAACGGTTTCTCAGTGGGAGCGGCAAGAATGTATATCATAAGGGACAACATATTCCTGACCGTGCTTGCCACGATCATCGGAGTGATCGCGGGAATACTTCTCGCCGGCATGCTCAACGCATCTCTGCAGATGGAAGGTCAGTGCATGCTGAGTTCGCCTAGTGTACCGGGATGTGTATTCGGAGTTGCCGTGACCATGGTCTATGTGATCATAACCAACATGATAGCGGTAAAACCGATCAGCAAACTCGATCTGACGGACATAAGCAAGGCATAGAGAGATAAAAGGTGGGAACAATGACAGATTCTAAAATCAGCTATCTGAAAGCAATGAAGCGGCTGAACGCCGCAATACCGGAGGCGAAGGATCTTCAGGAAGGCCTTCAGAAAGGCCTTGACATAATCCTTGAGGACTTCGGGTTTGAATACGCAGTCGTCTGGTATCCGGACAGGAGCGAAGACAGAGAGGTGCTTCGTCCGGCATACTGGGTGGGTGATTTCAACCTGACTACAGCCGAATGCCCGCTCGAGGGCAATATCGTCGGGCGTGTCTTCACCGGCAGGAGTGCCGAGATGCACAATAACTGTGACAGCTCAGTGACTGAAGGCCTCGACTTTCTGTCGGGCATAGAGGTCAGGAACCTTGAATGCATACCGGTTGCGGCCGGCTATGACGCAGTCGGATGCATACTGCTCATCAACAGGGCAGGCGGCGCGGATATCACCGAGGATGAGCATAATGTCATGGACATGTTCGGCATACTGCTTTCGATGTACTTTGACGACAATGACGCCATCTATGAGTCGATGCACAGGCGCAACGTCCTGGCAACGATGAGAGACATCCGCAAGGACTACAGGAACGGCGATATCGTGACCCATGTTCTCAAGGGAGTGGATGTGGATATACATGAAGGGGAATTCATGGTCCTTCTGGGAGAGTCCGGCTGCGGCAAGTCCACTCTGCTGAACATAATCGGAGGCATCGACACGGCCACATCCGGAACCTTCACATTCAGGGGGGAGGACTACAGCGACCCGGGTGAAAAGGTCCTTACAAAATACAGAAAAGAGAACATAGGATTCATATTCCAGTCATACAACCTGATGCCGAACATGACGGCGATACAGAACCTCAAATACATCGCAGAGCTCAAACGGGACAGTCTTGATCCCGAAGAGGCTCTGAGGCTTGTTAAGCTTGACGGCAAGGGAGACAACTATCCGTCGCAGATGAGCGGCGGACAGCAGCAGAGGGTCTCGATCGCAAGAGCTCTGGTAAAGCAGCCTCAGATGATACTGGCGGATGAGCCTACGGCGGCGCTTGACTATGAGACGAGCATCGAGGTGCTGCAGGCTCTTGAGGAGCGGGTGGCAGCCGGCATGACACTGGTCATGGTAACTCACAACGAGGAGATCGCCAGGATGGCGAACAGGGTGATCAGGATGAAGTCAGGCGTCATTTCATCCATTAAGATCAATCCGCATCCTGCAAAAGCAGCCGATTTGTCGTGGTAAAGATGACGAACCATGTCAGATGTATCAAAAAATGACCGTTATCACTTATATATTGCACAGAGGAAGAAAGGAAGAAAAAATGGAAGACCTTAAGCAAGTGATCAAAGATTCGTTCTATACAACAGTGGGAGCTACGGCTAAACTCGTGGAGTATGTTGCAGACAACATCGATGAATATCGCGAAAAAGGCAAAGAGATCGCTGAGAAGGGCAAAGACTTCAACCAGGAGCTCAGACACAAGGCCGAGGACTTCAGAGATGAACTCAGAAGCAGCAAAAAGGATGTAAAGAGCATGCTCGAAGACATGAGCGATGAGGAAAAGGAAGAACTTAAAGAGGCCCTTCTGAACGATGGAAAAAAAGAAAAAAAATAAAAGAAGGACCTTGTTCGAGGTCCTTGCGGTAATGAGGGAATATAATGTTTCTTCTACCGCAAATGTCCACAACATAAGAATGGCGCTGGAGGAGCTCGGACCTACTTTCGTCAAGATGGGTCAGCTGATAGCGGCTCAGTCGGATCTGTTCCCGCCGGAGCTCGTGGATGAGCTCAGAGGCCTGAGAGATGAGGTCGCTCCGATGACACCGGAGGAGGTCGATCAGGTCCTCTTTGAGGCGTACGGAAAGAAGAAAGAGGAAGTCTTTGAATACTTCGATGAGGAGGCGCACGGTTCAGCATCCATCTCACAGGTGCACCACGCAAGACTTCACACGGGTGAGGATGTGGCTGTCAAGATACAGCGCATCGGCGCTCCCGAAAACATGGAGAAGGACCTCGTCTTTATGAGGACCCTGGTAAGAAAGATACCGTTCCTCAGAAACAACCCTTACATCGAGCTCGAGGAAATGGTCGACGAGCTTACAAGGATCACCCATCAGGAGCTTGACTTCACGCACGAGGCAGCGAACCTGCAGAGGTTCCGGGAGCTCAATGAGGACGTGGCCTATACTACATGTCCGGCGGTATATCCGGAATACACGACCCAAAAGGTGCTGGTCATGGAGTATATCAAAGGCATACATCCTACTGACAGAGACGCCCTGATCAGGGAAGGCTATGATCTTAAAGAGATCGCAAAGAAATATGTGCACAGCTTCTTCAAGCAGATATTTGAAGACGGCTTCTTCCAGGCTGATCCGCACCCGGGAAATATCCTGATAAGCGGAGGACAAATAGTCTGGTATGATCTCGGGATGATGGGAGAATTCTCGGATCGTGACAGGGTCAGCTTCATCGACACGGTCGAAAGCTTCATTACCGGAGATGTTGCAAAGTGTTACGACGGCTTCATCAGGATGTGCAGCTTCAGCCGCAAGATAGACAAGGAAGGGCTCTACCGGGATCTCGGGGATATCGTTACTTCGATCAACAATATAGGCCTTGAGAACATAGATATCAACAAGGAGCTGCAGGGCTTCCTGCAGCTTGCAAAAAAATACGGAGCCCGCATCGATTCTTCACATACCATGATGTCCAGGGGCATAGCCACGGTCCAGGGTACCATTACGGAGATCTGCCCGGAGGTGGATTTCTATTCGGAGATCAAGGACTATGCCATAAGGCTGAGATTATCTGAGATCACCAAAAAGAAAGACAGGGATATCGAGCGGCTGAAGAAGTATCTGATGTTCCAGAAACTCAAAGCAATGCCTGAGAACATCGCAAATACGATCGAGGAATACAGCAAAGGCCTTGCTCCGATAAAAATGGAGATGGGTATAACCGAAAAGAGCCAGCCGTTCGTTAAGGATATCGTCAGGATGATAGTCGACGGCTTTGTCATCGTAGCGCTCCTGGTCAGCTCGAGCATCATCATCCTGAGCGGGGTCAGGCCGCTGGTGTACGGGATCCCGCTGCTGGGGCTGATTGGCTACCTGCTGGCGGGGCTCAGGGTCGCCATAAGCATCATAAGACAGTTATGGAAGAGCAGACGGAACAGACGGAGGCGATGATCAATGGAAGACAAAAAAAGGACAGACCTTCAGGATATTGCTATGCTGGATAAAGTCATGCTCTATACACTGTACACGGGCAATACCACCCGTGTTCAGGTACGCATGGAGATGGCCGACACTGTCGACGGGGAACTGCTTAAGAAAGCTGTCGGGAGCAATCTTAAGATCTACACCAACTTTGCCAGCAAAGTGGTGGTATATAAAAATGAATTTTACTATGCAGAGAATCATAATGAGATGCCGGTCTTTGCTGAGGACGGTAAAGCAAGGAGGCTCTGCTCGGCAGACACAAATCAGTATGCTTTCTATATCACCTATGAGGAGAACCGGCTGAAGTGGGTGTTCACTCACGTTGCAGCGGACGGGACCGGCATGTATATGTTCCTCGATTCTGTCATCAGGACATATCTGAGGGACAGATATCCCGGCGAATATGAATTTGACGAGGCGGCTCATTTCGCGGCTTCGCCGTTCGAAGACATCCCGGAGCCTCTCGATCATTTCGAGGAAGTACATCAGAAACAGAAAAAGAATAATGCATATTACTTCAGACCTTGCAGACCCGGCGAAAATGACATCAGAAGCTATGTGAAGATGCCTGAAGAAAAGGTAGTGGAGCTGAGCCGATCTCTCGGCATAACACCGGTAGGCCTGTTCGCGGCAGTGTTCACAAGAGCTGCCAGGAATTACGGGATCGAAGACAGCAGGATCATTGCTGATGTGATCGTCGATCTGCGAAGAAGATCGGGCATATACCCGCTGAGGAATTTCACCGGAGTGTCGTACATAGATATGAGCACAGACGAGCTCATGCCTGAACTTGCGGATGACTGCCGGACTGCCGGACGCAAACTTGCTGAGGCTCTTGATTCCGGCTACTATCACCTGGATCTGTTCGATTCGCTTCTCGGAATGTACAGAAAGATACCGGGGAGCCTTAAGACAAAGTTTGCTGTAGCAAAAAGGCTCATCGGCGATGCCGGGAAAGGGTATGTTTCATATCATGTGTCGTATATGAATCAGCCTCAGCAGACAGAGTGGTATCTGTCAAAGGTGAAAGATCTGATATTTTCAGTGTATCCTTCATCGATCGACGCACCTTATATTGTGATCATCTCTCAGAACGGAGTGATGACATGGGATATAAGCGGGCTGCCTGACAGAGATGTGATCCTGCCTGAGGTTGCCAGGCTGCTGGGTCTGCTCGGGATAAGCTGCGAGATAACGGAGATGCGCGAGACATGCGAAGACTATTTCGATCTCGACGCCATAGAGCAGGTGGAATGATCTGAATGAATGCATCATCCGGAAGGAGTCCGCATATGAAACTGAAGAAGATAGAACATAAACTGACTGTGTGCAAAGTGGCGGACATATCGGATATAGATATGGCTGCGGACTTTTATTTTATCGGGAAAACCGATGAAGAAATATCGCTGGTATGCAGGACTGAAGACACGCCATCCGGGACAACTGAGCGTGATGACGGGTGGAGAGGATTTCGCATCCAGGGAATGCTGGACTTTTCTCTGACAGGGATCCTGTCAAAACTGTCCGGGATACTTGCAGAGCAAAAGATAGGGATCTTTGCAGTATCCACATACAACACAGACTATATTCTCGTGAAGGAAGAGAACTTTGAGCGGGCGCTGGAAGTTCTG
>CADBFL010000114.1 GCA_902793875.1 uncultured Eubacteriales bacterium
CGGCTGTAGCCTTCGGCTCCCGTGTTGGTTATATTGCACCGGCCCGATCCGGTCGCTCTTATCTTGCGGCCGGGTTCCGGAAGCTTTTCGATCACGAGCACGTCAAGCTGAGGGGCTTCCATCCCGAGCTCTGCGGCTGCGGCAAGACCCGACGCTCCGCCTCCTATGATCACGACATCTGCTTTCCTCTTCTCCATCAGTCCTGTGTTAGTCATATCTAACGGGGCCTGGCCCCGTTAGAGCTATTTAACTGCCGGTGCTTCCGAAGCCGCCTTTTCTGATCTCTTCAGATCCGGCGCCTTCGGGAACTTCATACCTTACGATAATGCCCTGAACGAACGGCGTCCCGGCTTCGAGCTGCACGTTCTCAGGCGAAGGGTTCTCAAAGCATACCAGTATGTGCCCCTCGTTTCCGGCTTCGCAGTAGTCGGCGTCTATGACTCCCACGGTATTCGGAAGCCTCAGGCCGTACCTGAAGCCGAGGCCGCTCCTCGGCACTATGAGAAGGACCCTGTCCTTCTCTCCCGGACCGGTCACCCAGCGAACGCCCGTCGGGATCTTCAGCCTCGAGCCGGACTCGAAGTCGAGGTTGAAAGGCATGTAAAAGTCCATGCCCGCCGAGCCCGAAGTCGCCTGATGCGGCAGTCTGATGGCATCGAACCATTCCCTGAGCTCGCTGTCAGGCAGGCCTTTCACTCCGCAGTCCGCCTTCCACTGTTCAAAACTTACTTTTTCAAAATGCGACATATCGTCTCCTGTCCGTGACTTTCCGGTATTCAGGACGAAAGTCCCGCTGCGAGCCTCAGCGCCTCGGCTTTATCGGTGTCTTCCCATCTCACGCCGAGTCCTGTCCTGCCCATGTGTCCGTAAGCCGCTAGCTTTCTGTACTGCGGCTTTGCCAGGTCAAGAGTCTTTATTATGGCGGCCGGGCGCATGTCGAAGTTCGCCCTGATGAGATCCACTATCTTCTCATCATCTATGACGCCCGTCCCGAATGTCTCGACAGCAACGGACACCGGCTCGGCGACTCCTATCGCATAGGCAAGCTGGACCTCGCACTCGCCCGCTATCCCCGCCGCCACGATGTTCTTGGCGATGTATCTTGCCATGTACGCAGCCGAACGGTCCACCTTCGTAGGATCCTTGCCCGAGAAGGCTCCGCCGCCGTGAGCAGCGTGGCCTCCGTAGGTATCCACGATGATCTTGCGGCCGGTCAGACCCGAATCTCCCATCGGTCCGCCGATGACGAACCTGCCGGTCGGGTTCACATAGTATATGGTTTTTTCATCTATGTACTCCGAAGGAACTACCGGCTTTATGACATGCTCTATCATGTCCTTTCTGACCTGCTCAAGGGATACGTCCCCGCTGTGCTGCGTCGAAACGACTATGGTATCTATCCTTTTGATCCTGTCGTCCTCGTACTCGACAGTCACCTGGGTCTTCCCGTCCGGGCCGAGGTAAGGCAGAGTGCCGTCCTTTCTGACCTCAGCCAGCCTCATCGCGAGCACGTGCGCCAGCTTTACGGACATCGGCATCAGCTCGCCCGTCTCAGTGCAGGCATATCCGAACATCATTCCCTGATCTCCCGCTCCTATATGCGAGAACTCGTCATCCTGTCCGCCGGTCCTCTTTTCGTAGGATTCGTTGACTCCTATCGCGATGTCTTCCGACTGTTTTTCCATGTGGACGATTATCCTGCAGGTATTCCCGTCGAAGCACACTCCGTCGTGCACGTATCCTATGTCGCAGATCACCTTGCGGGCGATGGCCTCGTAGTCCACATCGAAATCCCCCGACGCTTCTCCGAACACCATCAGAAACCCCGTCTTGGTCGCGCACTCGCACGCCACATGGGCATGAGGGTCCTGTTCCAGTATGGCGTCAAGCACCGCGTCGGATACCTGGTCGCATATCTTGTCCGGGTGGCCCTCAGTCACCGATTCTGAAGTAAATAGTCTCTTCATCTCTGATCGTCTCTCCTTTTTAACTGAATTATCTGCCGTAAATGAGCCGGAAAGAAGCATCTGTTCCGGCCCATGATGTCACGAGGCGAAAAAAAATCCCCTCTGCCGCGCGCAGAGAGAATGTTTCCGACCCTCATCTGCCGGAGACATGCCTGCCTCCGTGGGACTTGGCACCTTCACTGCCTGTGAGGTTGCCGCGAGATCGCAGGGCCCATTCCCTCCCTCGCTCTTAATAAGGATGAGATAATTATAGCCCTCTGTCGTATAAAGTCAAGCACCTGCACCACAAGATATGGTAGAATCCAGATATGGCAGAATTCAGGATCATACATGGCAAAAAATCGATAAGGTACAATCATTTCGAAGATTTCGACTTCGTGAGCTGCCGCGCTGCAGCGACGCGTCTGATGGGCGTCGTCGCTCTGAAGGTCAGCTGGCGCAGCCGCGAGGACCGGCGTTCGGTCCTCTACCAGATAATCCATCTGGATTATTCCGAATACGGCATAGATGAGTACCGCGAGTTCGAGTGCATCCCGGGCGATCCGGGCTATTCCGAAAACAAGCAGGAGATGAACGGTCTGTGGGAAAATTTCGTCGCCGTGATGGGAGGCGAAGTCATCGGCATAGACGCCCCGTGCATGCTCAGGGCCATCGAATCCGCCATGCCTCTTGCGCAGGAGGATGTAAAGCGCGAATACGATGATGATGAGAACCGGGAGTTCAGGGCCTACGCCAGGCTGAGGATAAGCTACATGACAGATGCTCTCAGCGCCAGGGGAATAACATCTGCCGACTGCAGTCTGCGGGACGCGATCGAGACGCTTTCACCCGCAAAGCTCAGCGCCTATGAGACCATCAACTACTTCGTGATGCGCATCATAGATCGCGATTATGACGCCGCGGCCACACTCACATCCATGGACAGAGACCGCCTTCCGGGCATTGAACTTGCCGACGCGGGCATACAGACGCTCATGAGATGCGATATATCGAAAAGCGACAGGCGCAGGGACCCGTCCCCGGACGGAGTCTCGTATCCTTTCCGGTGCCGCATCACCACTCTCGCCCCCGGCGGGTATTACCACGCGAGCTTCGTCATATGGCTGTCGGGAAGCCGCAGGTCCACAAACCCTCTCGTCACTGAGATCCGGACCGGTTCGGTGATAAAGATGTCGGATTACGAGGCCGCCATGCAGATCAACAGGACGGAATTCCTGACCGTTTTCCGCTGCGCCGACAGCATGCTCAACGGTTTCGATCCAAAGTACATCGGGCCGTTCTCACATTCCGTGCCGTCGGCCGTCCCTAACGGCTGGCTCTATACGGCGTACAAGGGCAGCAACTCATTCGTCGACAGCCCTCATTACCGGCTCGACGATGATGTATACGGATACGCCCTGCTCTCCGTCGCAGGGGAGCTCGTCCTGATGAGCCACGATCTCCGGAACATCTCGATGCTCGATGACGCGACCATATTCTCGCTCTACTCGCCTTTCATAGAAACAAGGGGCAGGTTCAGGCTCGAGTCGTCGGTATTCAGGACGCTGTGCCAGGCTCCCGGAGTGCTTTTCGAGGATCTGGTCGAGCCGGGACAGGAGTGACCGTTCCCGCTCTCTTCCTGGGAGGCGCGTAAGACAAAAAAACAAAAATAAAAACATAAAAAACCGCAGCGAATTATTTTGTTCGATTTTTTGCCGGTCTTTTTTCAACAAAACAGAAAGACCGAAAAATGCACGGTCTGCGACTTTTCCACAAGGATTTTTGAAATCGTATACAATTTTATCCACTTATGCATGTGGAAAACTCAAAAGGCTGTTTCGTTGAAATTTCAACGCTTGTAACGTTTTTGAATATCTGTCAACAAGATTTATCCACAATTTTTTGAATTTTGCTGAGACTGCGTTTTGTTCGTTTTCGTGAAACGCGTGAAACATCGAAAGGAAGTAGGAATGTCAACTGAAAGGATCTATCGGAAAGATGTTTACTGCATCTCAAACGAGGCTGTCGTGACTGAAGTAATACAAAAAAACGGTTCGGATATCTTCACCTGCGACGCTTCGTGCTTCTACCCCGAAGGAGGCGGACAGCCCTCGGACGCCGGCACAGCCGCAACAGAAAAAGGCGTCTTTGATATCGTTCGGGCATATGATGAGGATCTTGCCGGCGATGTGTGGCATGTGACCGATGCGCCGGCAGGCACATTCAGCGCCGGCGACAGAGTGGTCCTTTCCATCGACCGTGACCGGCGCTTCCGCAACATGCAGCGCCACCTGGGCGAGCACATGCTGAGCGGCACCATGGACAGCCTCTTCGGCGGTGTCAACAGAGGCTTTCACATGGGCGATGAATACATAACCATCGACATCGATCTTGACGGACGCATGCTCACTGAAGAGGAGCTCGATCTGGCTGAGCGCACGGTGAACGACGCCATATGGGCCGACCTTCCCGTCACCGTGACACGCTTCCCCGACTACGAGTCGTCGCTTTCTCTTCCGGTCAGGAAGAAGGTCCCTCACGAAGGCGAAGTATCAGTCGTTACCGTCGGCGACCCCGAAGATCCGTACGACTGCATCGCGTGCTGCGGCACCCATCCCTCCCGCTCGTCGGAAGTCGGCCTTCTGTCAATATACAAATGCGATCCGAACAAGGGCATGAACCGCATCTTCTTCGACTGCGGCATCGCGGCATGGGAAAAGCTCAGCGCCGATTCGCGCATGCTCTCTGACATAGCGAAGAAGTATTCATGCTCCCCCGCCGATCTTGCATCGAGGCTCGATCTTGAGGCAGAGAACATCTCTTCTCTCAAGGCCAGGCTCGCGGCGCTTTCGGCCTACGCGAAAGAGAACGAAAAGGAGCGCATACTGTCCGGCATCAGCGCGCCGGGAAGAAAGACCCGCGCAGCCTGCTACACGACAGAGCTTTTATCCGTCGATGATCTTCTGAAGCTGGGCTTCTCGGTCATCAGCGAGACCGAAGACCTCCTGCTTCTGATGATGCATCCCGAAAGCTTCACCTGCCTCCTCTTCTCGTCGGGCGATGCGAAGTGCGGAGCGCTCGTGAAGGAGCGCGCGCCTGAGTTCGGCGGCAGAGGCGGCGGCAGAGACGATAATGCAAGGGCTGTGTTCACATCTCTTAAGGACATGAAGGCCTTTGCAGATGCGCTCGGGGCTTTGCGCTGAAGAGGATCTGTGAGATATTGAAAGCATCAATTTGAAAGGAATACCTGCCATGGAAGAAAACATCAGACTCATAGTAACCATCGACCGCGAATACGGAAGCGGAGGCCACGAGGTGGCCCGCAGGCTGGCTGACAGGCTGGGCCTTAAGCTCTACGATGAGGAGATCATCGCGAAGGCTGCCGAAAAGACGGGCTACCGCGAGGAGTATATAAAGGACAACGAAGAGAAAGCTCCGGACTTTTCGATCTCGGGCATCTTCTCTGCCGTCGACACCTTCCAGGCCTCCCCTTTCGCAAGGGTGCAGGAGGAGGAGTTCAACATAATACGCGAGATAGCGGCAGAAGGCAACTGCGTCATAGTCGGCCGGGCCGCCGACTACATACTCAGCGAGGAAAGGCATGTCAGCATCTTCCTCTTCGCTTCCCTCGAAGACAGGGTAAAGAGGAAGATCGCCCTCGACAGGATGGATCCGGGCAGGGAAGTCCTCAGCGAAGCCGCCATGGAGAAGAAGGTGAAAGCCGTCGACAAGCAGCGCCGCAGATATTACGAGTTCTACACCGACAACAAATGGGGAGGCCACGAGACCTTCGACGTTCTGATCAATACGGGCCGTTCGGGGATCAACGGAGCGGTCGATATCATCGAAGCGTACATAAAGGGCGGCATGGGCAAGGACATACTGTCCGACATGTAAAGACA
>CADBFL010000115.1 GCA_902793875.1 uncultured Eubacteriales bacterium
CCGCCTTCCTCTGCAGGTGGCGGGAGCGTTCAAAGGTCTGCTCAGAGGCCGCAAAAAAATAATACGCCGCTTTAGTTTCGTTTAAGGAGACGGCGCTATTTTTATGCTGTAAACAGGATAAAGCCGCACGAAAAGCGGCTGCGAAAGACCCGGATCACAGACAAGGATCACAGGGAAGGAACAAACGGAGGAAACAAAATGAACGAATTACTCACCAGCATATATTCAGGCCAGACGGCCGCATCGATCAGCTTCGCGCAGTTTGCGGCTTCGTTCGCCGTATCCATGGCGCTGGGACTCATGATAGCGGCGGCCTACATGCGCGGCACGCGCTACACGAAGAGCTTCGTGGCTACACTGGCAATGCTGCCTGCGATCATATGCGTGATCATAATGATGGTAAACGGCAGCGTCGGAACGGGTATCGCGGTGGCGGGAGCCTTCAGTCTCGTAAGGTTCAGATCGGTGCCGGGGACTGCGAAAGAGATCTGCGCGATCTTCCTGGCGATGGGCACGGGCCTTATCACGGGCATGGGATACCTCGGACTTGCGACCCTGTTCGCAGCCGTCCTCTCGCTGGTGATAGTCATATTCAACCGCGTCGATCTCGGCACGAAGAAGAACTCCGCCAGATACAAGAGCTTCAGGATCATGATCCCGGAAGACCTCGACTACAGCGGGCTGCTCGACGACCTCTTCGCGGAGTACACGACATCCTGCGAACTTGTGAACGTAAGGACGACCAACATGGGCAGCATGTTCAGGCTCACATACGATGTGGTGCTGAAGGATCCGGCGAAAGAGAAGGATCTCATAGACAGGATACGCTGCAGAAACGGTAATCTCGAAATAAATGTCTCGCGTCAGGCTACAGAGCCGACCGAGCTGTAAATACATAACGGAAACAGCGATCTCCGGAAAAGGAGGAGGGAGAAATGAATATCAGTAAAAAAACAGAAGAAACGGGAACATACGAAAAAACAGTAAGGGGCGGCGACGGCTTCGTCACACGGTCGCTCATCTCGATCATAGCGCTGATGCTGGCGCTGGTGCTGACTCTCACATCGTGCGGAAGCGCGGGCACGGGAGACGCAGGCCTGACCAAAACATCGGCGGCTAAGGAATACAACGCCGCAAGCAAGGCCGAGATGTTCACGGACCGCGATCTTTCGCCGGACTACGATGAGAGCGGAGCGGTAACGGTCACTCTGAGCGGCTCGTCGGCGAAGGCCTCGTCATCGAAGGGGATCAGCGTCAGCGGAAGCACGGTGACGATCACATCGGAAGGCACATACATATTCAGCGGAGAACTCTCCGACGGACAGATCATCGTCGAGGCTGACGATACGGCCAAGGTGCAGATAGTGCTCAAGGGAGCATCGATAACGAGCAGCACATCCGCAGCGATATACGTGAAGTCGGCTGACAAGGTCTTCGTGACCACGGCAGAGGGCACTGAGAACAGCCTGGCGAACGGCGGCAGCTTCACGGCTGACGGGGATACCAATATAGACGGAGCGGTATTCGCGAAGGACGATATCACGTTCAACGGAAGCGGCAGCCTGACAGTCACATCGCCGGCCGGCCACGGCATAGTCGGAAAGGATGATGTCAAGCTGGCGGGCGGCACGATCACGATCGACGCTGCTGAGCACGGCGTCCAGGCAAACGACAGCGTCAGGGTCGCCGAGGCTTCGATCACGATCGATGCGGACAATAAGGACGGAGTGCACGTTTCGGACGACGCGGACGCAGAGGAAGGCACGACATCCGACAGCTTCTTCTACATGGCTGACGGCAGCCTGACGATAAACGCGGGCGACGACGGCATACACGCCGACGCCGAAGCGAATATCGAAGGCGGGACCATAGACGTGAGCGATTCATACGAGGGCATCGAGGCTCTTGCGATCAATGTTTCAGACGGAGACATAAAAGTAGCCGCGTCAGACGACGGATTCAATGCAGCCGGCGGAAACACCCAGAGCAGCAACACCTTCGGAAGCGATGACTGGGGCGGCGGCAAAGGCGGCATGATGAATGACGGCGGAAGCGACGGACAGATCAATATCAGCGGAGGCAATATCTACATACAGGCTTCCGGAGACGGAGTCGACTCCAACGGATCCGTTACCGTAAGCGGCGGATACACGGTGGTCTGCGGACCGAGCCAGGGAGACACATCGGTGCTCGACTATAACGGCACGGCGTCGATCACGGCAGGGACCTTCATCGGAACAGGCGGAGCCGGCATGGCGGCGAACTTCTCATCGGCGGATCAGGGACTGATCGCAGTCAGCGTCGGGAACCAGTCATCAGGCAGCACCGTAACGCTGACGGACGCGGACGGAAAGACGCTCGCAGAGGTCACTCCTGAACTCGACTACGCGGTGGTCTATGTCAGCACTTCGGACATGACATCCGGCGGCACATATACGCTGACAGCCGGAAGCTACAGCGAGGAGATCACGCTGAGCGACAACATCTACAGCAATATCTCAGACGGAATGCAGGGCGGCGGCCGCGGCGGCAAAGGCGGCATGATGAATGACGGCGGCCAGGGCGGCCCGCAGGGAGGCCCTGAAGGCATGGATACCGGAGCGGTCCAGACTGCTGAAAGCGGAGCCGCATAAAGCATGAAGCCGCCGGAGGGGACGAAAGGAGACCGATCATGGGAAACAGATACATAGCGCTGATCCCGGCATACGAGCCGGAAGAGAAACTCATAAGCCTCGCGCGCGATATCAGGGGCAGAGGATTCGACATTGTCATCGTTGACGACGGCAGCGGGATGGGATACAGGGACATCTTCGAGGAAGCATCGCGCGATGCGGTCGTGCTCACTCACCCGGAGAACCGCGGAAAGGGCGCGGCTCTCCGGACCGGGCTCAGCTACATACTGAACTACATGGCCTACGATGAAGTATCCAGGACCCCGTCGGGCGTGAGAGAGATAAGCGGCAGGGACGCCGTCATAGTGACGGTCGACGCCGACGGGCAGCACCTGCCGGAGGATGTCCTCAGGGTGGCCCGCATAGCCGGGAGCAGGCGGGATGCTCTGGTCCTCGGATCGAGGGAACTAGGGAAGGACATCCCGGCGAGGAGCAGGTTCGGAAACACCGTCACAAGGCACGTATACAGCGCGGTGACGGGAGTCAGGGTGCACGACACCCAGACCGGCCTCAGGGCGTTCGGGCGGGACCTCATACCGCTGCTCCTGGAGATAAAGGGGGACCGCTACGAGTACGAGATCAACATGCTGCTGACTCTCGCGGCAGAGGGATACACCATCATCGAGGAGAGGATAGAGACAGTATACGAGGACAACAACAGCGGCTCGCACTTCAGGACCGTGCGGGACTCGCTCAGGGTATATAAGGAGATACTGAAGTTCTCCGCCTCATCGCTCGCAAGCTTTGCCACAGACTACTGCGTGTACGCGGCGCTGCTCGCTCTGACGGGCGCAATGGGAGCCGCGCACAGCCTGGTCATCTCGAATATCGGGGCGAGGCTGGTGAGCGGAACGGTGAACTACACTCTGAACAGGAAGCTGGTATTCAGGAGCAGGACGGGCTTCGCGAAGTCGGCCGCGCAGTACATCGCGCTCGCCGCCCTCATACTCGCGGGCAACACCGTGGTCCTCAGCATCCTCGCGGGGACGTTCGGCATAAACAGCATGATCGCGAAGCTCATGACGGAGATGGTCTTCTTCATCATCAGCTGGACGGTGCAGAAGTACGTCATTTTCTTCAGCGACGGCGCGGAGGAGGCGTCCGCGGCAGGAGAGAAAGATGCAGCTGCGGCGGCTGCGGCCGGAGAGGAGGAGACGGCATGATCAGAAAACATAAATTCCTTGTTGCGTACATCCTTGTGCTGGCCGTGTTCACGACGTATGTCGCGCTCGACACATTCGTCATCACGAGGGTATACGACGGGGCCGGAGTGCAGACATCGGCCCGGGAGGAGAAGGCCGGGGCCGGAAGCAGCGGGACCGGCGCTGATGAAGGGGCCGCAGAGCCTGTCATCACATCAGACAGTTATAAGGACGGCAATATCTCGGTTGAGATAAAGGAATACACCGCAGAGGACACCGCAGTGTATGCGGCCGAGGTCAGCCTCGCTTCGCCTGAATACCTGAAGACGGCGCTGGCTCAGGGCCTCTACGGAAAGAACGTGACGGAAGAGACGTCTCAGATCGCCGCCGACAACAACGCGATACTGGCGATAAACGGCGACTACTACGGGACCCGGGAGAAGGGCTATGTCATAAAGAACGGCGAGCTCTACAGGGACACGGCGGACTCCGGCCGGAAGGATCTGGTGATCTATGAGGACGGCTCGTTCGGCATCATCAGTGAGGATGAGGTCACGGCGGAGCAGCTTCTCGCGGACGGAGCCGTGAACACGCTGTCCTTCGGGCCGGCGCTTGTTGAAAACGGCAATGTGACAGTCGGGGAGAATGAAGAGGTCTCAAAGGCCATGTCGAGCAATCCGAGGACCGCGATCGGCATAAAGGCGGACGGGACATACCTGTTCGTGACAGCCGACGGAAGGACTGAAGAGAGCGAAGGGCTGTCGCTTTACGAACTCGCCGACTTCATGAAGGAGCTCGGCGCGGTGACTGCCTACAATCTTGACGGCGGCGGTTCGTCGACCATGGTGTTCAACGGCAGCGTCGTAAACAATCCGACCGGAGGCCGCGCGGGACACGGAGAAGGAACGGAAAGGAGCGTGAGCGACATTGTATACATCGGATACTGACAGACTTAAATGCAGGGGCCTGTACTACCTGATCGCGTCGATGACGGTCGCGGCCGCGGGTGGAGTGTACGAAAGCTTCAGCCACGGGGTCCGATCGAACTACATGATCTTCGCTTTTCTGATCCCTCTGCTCGCGGGAGCGGTACCGAACCTTCTGGCAGCGCTTGCGGGCAATAAAAAAAGAGCAGACAGGGGAAGCACTGCTGCTGCGGGGCTCCAGCTCGCCGGCGTCGCGACGCTGACGGCGGGAAGTCTCCTGAACGGAGCCCTTGAGATATACGGGACTACCAACAGGCTGATGACGGCCTATCCGGTCATGGGACTCGCCCTTCTGGCGGCGGCGCTTGCGGCGTACGCGCTCCGGGGCCGCAGGGTCAGCGCAGCGCCCTCGGAACAAGGGTAGATACTATGCCCGCGAGTATCCCGGCGGCGCTTGCAGCATACGCGCTCCGGGGCCGCAGGGTCAGCGCAGCGCCCTCAGAACAAGGGTGGATATTATGCCCACAAGTATCCCGGCGGCGATGCCGCTGAACAGGAGCACAGGGAAATAGAAGAATATGCGCAGGTCCTCTATCAGGGCGGCAGCCATAAGCAGCTGGCCCAGATTGTGGAGAACGCCTGCAGCCATGCTGACACCGGTCACTGAAAAGAGGCCGGTTTTTTTGAGCGCCGTCATTCCGATCAGACTGAGCGCAGCTCCGGAGAGCGAATACAGCATGCCGAAAAGGCCGTTGAACAGCAGGCCCGCGATCACTATCCTGATGACGCTGACCGCCACCGCATCTTTGACTCCGAACTTATACAGAGCGATCACGGTGACCACGTTGGCGATGCCGAGTTTGATGCCTGGAATGCCCGGGTTGTATGGTATAATGGCTTCGACGTACGAAAAGATGAGAGCCAGCGAGGCCAGCAGGCCGACCCTGGCGACGAATGAAGCGGACAGGCTACGAGGTGACTGTGTCATATCCGTCGCCTCCTTCGATGGTCACGACCAGACGGTTCGGAAGACATAC
>CADBFL010000116.1 GCA_902793875.1 uncultured Eubacteriales bacterium
GAGATCATAAAGAAGGGCTGCGACATGCTGGGCATGGAGGTCCGCGATGTGGCTGAGATCTGCATCAGAGGGATGGAAGAGCACGCTGAAGAGATAGGCCTTGCGGGCAAAGCTGAGTAAAACTCGGATCACAGGGCAGAGGATGATGAGCGGACGAAAAGTGTTTCTGAAGTACATTAAGACTGCTGTCATCGCGGCAGTGATGATCACTGCGCTGCTTTTGTGCGCGTGCGTGAAGGGAAATGACGAGATCACTTCACTGGATCAGCTCGATGAAGAGGGAAAAGTCGTTGCGATATCCACCAGCACTCCGGAAGCGAACAAGGTGATGAAGGAGTTCAGACATGCGAAGATCGAATCGTACACTGACATATTCCCGGCGTATCAGGAGGTCTCGACCGGCAAGGTCGATGCGTGCATTTCACAGCGCATCCAGATGGAAAGGGCCATCGAACACGGCGTGTCGGGAGTGCGCATTCTGGATGAAACTTACTGTGATAATACCGTCGCCATAGCGATCTCCCGAAAATCAAATATACCGGACCTGAAGGACAAGCTCAATCAGTTCCTGAAGGAAAAAAAGGAAGACGGAACGCTCGATGACATGTATCAGCGCTGGGCGGTCGATGAGAACTATGTAATGCCTTATATCCCGCCGGCAGATGACCCGCAGTACGCCGTCACGGTGGCTACGACGGGGACGATAGAGCCCTGGTCCTTCTTTGTCGGGACAGATCTGTCGGGATACGATATAGAACTGGCAAGGCGCTTCGCCGCATGGCTCGGAGCGGGTCTGCACCTGAAGGTATATGATTTCGGAGGCGTTATATCCGCGGCGCAGTCCGGGGACGTGGACTGTGTGATGTCAAATCTCTATTACCTGCCCGAGTACGAGGAGGCTCTGGATTTTTCGAATCCCGTAATGACCGTCGAGGTGACCGCGATGGTAAAGGACCATGGTTCCGCGAAGAACGAGGAAGGCTTTCTACAGGATAGTGCTTCCTCAGGCCATGCCTTACATACTGTCTCCGCTGAGGGGCGACATGAGCGCGCTTCTGAAGGCGACCGCGGTAGTAGGATATATCGCGGTGCAGGATCTGACCAAGATGGCGGACATAGTGCGCAGCCGGACTTACGATGCGCTCTTCCCGCTTGTATCCATCGCGGTGATCTACTTCATCCTGGAGGCCCTGCTCAACGTCATCGCGAAAAGGGCGGAGCCTATGTTCGACCCGAAGAGAAGGAACCGCGAAGATATACTGAAGGGGGTGGACCGCAGATGATAGAGCTTGTACACCTTGAAAAGAAGTATGAGAACGCGGTGCCTCTGAAAGATGTGAATGCCGTTATAAAAGACGGCGATGTAATCGCGGTCATAGGACCGTCCGGCTCGGGAAAGTCCACTCTTCTGTATTGCATAAACATGCTTGACCGTCCGACGGGAGGGAAGATACTTCTTGACGGAGAGGACATCACGGCGCACGGAAAGGACCTTACCGGGATACGCCGCAGGATGGGCATGGTATTCCAGCATTTCAACCTCTTCTCTCACCTCACGGTGATAGAGAATCTGATGATCCCGCAGATGGATATACTCGGAAGAACGGAGCAGGAAGCCTACGATACGGCCATGAAGCATCTGATCAGAGTGGGTCTTGAGGGAAGCGAGCTTCAGTATCCGGACGAGCTGTCCGGAGGGCAGCAGCAGAGGGCGGCGATCGCGCGCACCCTGGCGATGGACCCGGAAGTGATACTGCTCGACGAGCCTACGAGCGCGCTGGATCCGGCCAACTTGGCGGAGGTGCAGGCTGTCATCAGCGATCTTGCCAAAAGCGGCAGGACGATGATGATAGTGACTCACGGGATGGAGTTTGCCAGAACCATATCCAACAGGGTGTTCTACATGGATCAGGGCGTGATATATGAAGACGGGACACCGGAGCAGATATTCGACGATCCGCAGAAGGAGCTCACGAAGAGGTTCATCCATAATCTCAAAGTGCTTGAGCTGCACATCGGGGACAAAGCCGCCGGATTCGCGGCGATAGACAGCGAGCTGGACCGCTGGTGCCTCAAGAACAACATACCGCTGAACGTGAAGTATCGCATCAGACTGACGCTGGAGGAGATCGGCCAGCAGATGCTGCCCCGCGAAGGCATATTGCCGGCGCATATCCTGGCCGAATATTCCAGGGAAGAGGATAAGGCGACAGTCATGCTGTCCTACAGCGGAGCGCGCTTCGATCCGGCGGATACGGACAACAGGATGTCGTACGACATGCTGAGAAAGTCCGTGCGAGACATGAGCTATACTTACGATCCTGACGCGGAGCTGCCGAATACAGTTACAGTGCTGATATAAATAAAAAAGGAACAACGATGAGAAAAACCAAGATAGTATGCACCATGGGACCGAGGGAGTCGGATGACTCCGTACTGAATGAACTGGTAAAGGAGATGGACGTTGCAAGGTTCAATTTCTCGCACGGAACCCACGAGAGCCAGCTCGGGATGCTCAAAAGGGTGCGCAGGGCCGCGAAAGCGGCCGGAAGACCGATTGCGATGCTGCTCGACACCAAAGGTCCCGAGATAAGGACCGGCCTGCTCAAAGAGCACAGACCTGTGATGCTCGAAAAGGGAAGCAGGGTCAGGCTTTCCCCGATGCATGAAAAAACGGATGCTGAGGGAGACGCCGCCCTCGTATATACGACGTACGAAGGTCTTGCGGACGACATATCCGCAGGCTGCACCGTGCTGATTGACGACGGAACGATCGAACTGAAGGTCGATGAGATCAGCGGAAGGGACGTGCTGTGCACGGTGGTCACCGGAGGCATGCTCGATGAGCGCAAGGGGGTCAACCTCCCCGGCGTCAGCGTAGGGTTGCCGGATCTTACCGATAAGGACATCGAGGACATAGCATTCGGGCTCGAGAACGGCTTTGATTTCATCGCGGCCTCGTTCGTCAGAAACGCCGCGACCATAAACAGGATACGGAAGATGATCGAAGAGGCCGGATCAAAAGCGAAGATAATCGCGAAGATAGAGTCCCGCGAGGGGATCGAGAATCTCGGCGAAATAATAGAGGCATCGGACGGGATCATGGTGGCAAGAGGCGATCTGGGCGTAGAGGTAGAGCCGAAGATGATACCTCAGCTTCAGCGCGAGATGATAGACAAGGCCAACGCCGGAGGGAAGATCGTCATAACGGCGACGCAGATGCTCGACTCCATGATAAGGAATCCGCGTCCGACGAGAGCGGAAGTGAACGACGTCGCGAACGCCGTATACGAGGGCTCTGACGCGGTCATGCTCTCGGGAGAAACAGCGAGCGGAGAATATCCTGTCGAGGCGCTTGAGATGATGGCGTCGATCGCGGAATATACCGAGCAGTTCACCGAATACCTGACGCAGATATACAGCCAGTCAGCCTCGATATCCGGGACTACCTGCATGGCGGCGGTCACGGCGGCAGAGAAGCTGGGGGCTAAGGCGATAATCGCTCCTACATCATCCGGAAGCACCGCGATGTCTGTATCCAAGTGTCATCCGGGAGCGGAGATACACGCCTTCTCGCCGGACCCTGCAACGGTAAGGCAGATGATGCTGCTGTGGGGAGTCAGGCCGCATCTGGCCGACAGGGCGGATTCGACGGACGAGCTCATCGAAGACTGTCTTGAGGTGATCAGGGATACCGGCGTTGCGGCAGAGGGAGACATCCTCGTTTTCGTGGCGGGACTGGTGTCCGGAAGACGCAGCTACCAGAGATCGGAGACCAACTCGATGAGGATAATCCATCTCTGATATCCGCACCTCCGCACTTGAAAATAACGGAGGAGTGAAGCATAATTACAGGGTAACAATTATTGCAGTTTCAAATCATTGCCGGAAGGAGAAATACAATGAAGAACAGAAAACATATAAGCGCCGTACTCGTGCTCGCGCTCAGCGTCATGATGATGCTGAGTCTCGGCGGATGCATACAGGTGCAGCAGCCTGCGCAGGATCAGAGCACGGACACGCAGACAGAGCAGCCTGCAACGGAGACAGCGCCTGCGACAGACACCACAGCGCCAGCAACAGATACGACTGCGCCAGCAGGCAATGGGAACGACGAATACATCGGAGAGGACAAGGCCCTCGAGATCGCGCTCGGCGACGCGGGACTGTCAAAGGATCAGGTCAGCAATCCGACCTCTCACCTTGACTACGATGACGACCTCGGCAAATACGAGTATGAAGTCAATTTCTATCAGGGAACGACAGAGTACGATTACGATGTGGATGCTGTAACGGGCGATATCACAAGCAAGGAAATCGATAACGACTGATATGCAGCAAAGAGAGAGGGAACCTATGAGAAACAGCACAAGATCACTCATAACGATCCTGTTTTCGTTCGCGTTGCTGTTTTGCGCCGGCAGCGTGATGGCGTTCGGCACGGACCAGCCTGTCGATGTCAGCGCCGGAGCCGGTCAGGAGAAGTCGGTAACGGTAGATGAAGATGTAACGACTGAGAAGGCTGACGCCGTCAAAGTAACTGCGGAAGGCGAAGGCTCAGACGCTTCGGCCACAGTCAACGGCGATGTTGAATCCGACGAGGGCCACGGCGTCGTGGTCGAGGCCGATAAGGGCAAGGCATCTGCGGTCATAAACGGTGATGTTGAGGCCGATGAGGACGGGATCGAGGCCAAGGCGAAAAACGGCGGGACGGCAACGGTCAAAGTAGACGGCGATGTGGAATCGGATGAAGACGACGGAGTAGAAGCAAAGGCAGACGGCGGATCAAGCGTCAGCGTCGTTATTGACGGCGACCTCACGGCTGAAGAGACCGGTCTTGATCTGAGCGTGACCGGAGGGAGCCGCATCGATGTCGTGGTGACCGGAACGGTCGAGGGCGGGGAAGCTGGCATAATCACCAACGCCTGCACGCCGGGAGCCAGAGGAAAAGTCAACGTGACAGCCTGGAAGATCGTTGTCAACAAGGATAAGAAAGGCAAGGAATTCGTCGCGCTCGACAAGAGCGGGGCCGTAAACAGAGCCTTCGAGAAGACCATCAAATACATCATCAGGATCAAGGACACTGATTACATCAGTCTTCCGGACCTTGAAAAGGGCGAGTACGGTTACACCGCCTATGAAGGCGATGAGATAAGAGTCAGGATCGATATCCCGGACGGCTATGAACTTGAGCATGCATACTGGGATGACGACGAAGAGCTTGAACTCATCAAGGGAGACGACGGGTTCTGGTATGTCAGGATACCTAAGGGCGGCGGAGTCATACTCTCGGTCGATCTCGATGACGATGATGATGATGACAGCGGCGAAGGATACAGGGCCTCTTCTCCGAACACCGGAGACAGGGAAGAACTCGCAGTTTGGTCGGTAATAATGATGGCCGCCATGGCGATGCTGATCGCAATGATCAGGAACAAAGCTCTGAACAGGTAGTTTATTGACAAACCCGGAATAAGCGTATAATATTAGGCGGCGGTGAGAACTGCCGCCTTTTGCACATCTTTAAAAGCTCCGCGCCGGTTGCGTGGTTCAGCCCGCGAAAGTACGGGGGCGTAAAGGTTTCGACAGGTGTGTGGAACGAAGATAAGCGAGCCGTGGCGGTGATCCACGTTAAAAGTACCCGTTTAAAAGAAACGCTAAAACTTCAAACAACTTCGCACTGGCTGCATAGTTCAGCCCCGCGCGTCGGCCTCAGGTCACCTGCA
>CADBFL010000117.1 GCA_902793875.1 uncultured Eubacteriales bacterium
CGTCTGCTATTTTTCCAGAAGCCCCAGGACCGCATCGCCGTGATGCACCTCATCGTTCATCACAGTCTCGACCACAGGGAAATCTCCGATGACTTCAGTGTATTTGTCTGCCGCGTCATACTCGCCTTTCGCGATGATCGGATAGACTTTTTCCTTTCCGAGCGCCCTGTACATCAGCGGCACGAGTATGGACTTGGACGGGTCAGGCCTGACGGTCTCGCCCGTATACTTCATGAATACATCAGCGTGCCTTGCCTCGTCACCGGCAAGCCTCAGGAAGGCTTCTCTGTCGGCCGGGTCCGTTACCGTGTCAGCCAGCCTCTCGTACATCAGCCGTGCGTCCTCTTCGCCCTGCTGGGCTGTCCTCAGGACCTTCATCTGTCCCGGGGTGACCGTTCCGCCCTCGCCCGGTTTTTTCAGTCCGGTCTCTTCAAGTATTATGTCCGCAAGGCGGCTCCCCTGCGTGACGTAGCTCATGTGGTCCTCGCCGCCGAGTATCCTCAGCTTCGCGCCCGGGATGGAACCGGCGATGGCGTACGTCTCTTCTTCTGTTACGACGTCCCTGCTCCCGGCGATGACGACGGTCGGCGTTCTGATCTTCGCCAGGTCAGCTGCCGTTATATCCGGCTCCGTCAGCATCAGATACATCTTCGGATCCCTTTTGAGCGCATATACTGCCTTTATGAAAGTTCTGAGCCACGGGGCCACTCCCTTCGGAGTCATGTTGGCGCTGCCTGCCAGCAGCAGACCGATCCTGTCAGTCCTCATGGCGGCCAGCAGTCCGATGATCGCGCCGTCGCTGTGACCGAAGAACACCGCATCCTTGAGATCGAGCTGATCCATGAACGCGACCATGTCGTCCGCCATGTCGCTGTAATGCAGCTCGCCGGTCTTCTGACTCAGCCCGTGATCGCGCGAGTCTACCGAATACACCGTAAAATGCCTTCTGAGAAGCCAGATCGAATCCCTGAACGTCGTGTGGTCCTCGCTGTTGCCGTGCACAAGGACGAGAGGCCTTCCCCCGCCGCACTTCTCATAATACATCTTTATACCGTTTACATCGATCCACATAGTCCTTCTACTCCTTTCATTCTATGACCATAATATTTATCCGCATCATTCAGCGCAGTATCCCGCAGCCGGCTCCGAGCCGTATTTGCGGTCCCATACGAAGCTCTTTTTTATCTGACACATCTCCATCGTCTTCAGGGCAGCCTCACCACGCAGATGTCCGTGCACAGGCCGATGATCTCTATCCCGATCTCTTCTGCGGCTGCGATCTCAGCGATGTCCTCCGCGAGCTTCATGCTTCCGAACGACGGCTTCTCATACACATGAGCTCCCTCAATGAGCTCCGCTATATCCTCTCTTATCTTCCATCCCTCAGTCCCCTTTATGCAGTGCTCGACGGGAAGGTTCCTTCCCTCCTGAGTGCTGAGGTAACCGGGGCCGTGAGTATCCATCGTTACGAAGATGTCATCCGGTCTGTACTCGCGTATCTTGTACTTCACATTATCGACTATCGCGAGGGCCTCCGGCGTTCCGAGAGCTCCGTCTATGAAATCATTCTGCATGTCTACCACGATAAGTATCTTTCTCATTTTCTTTCCCCTCTCTGCGCGCCTGTAGCTGCGTCCATTTCTGTTTTCCGCGTCGTATTATGCACAGCGTGTCAGTCTGTTATTCGATTATCGAGATGATCCAGGCAAGCAGCTCCGGCGCTTCGAGTATCACCAGGGCGAGGTTCTCGCGGACGCGGTTCATCTCAGGATAGAAGATATTCGGATACGGCTTTTCGGGATCCGGCGCGGGTATCCCTTTCAGATACCCCTCCTCGTCATAACAGAACGAATCGTCCATGAGCATCACGACGTTGTCGTATTCCCTTCCGGCCACATGCCTGCTCCCGAAATCCTCCTCAAGATCCGCAAAAGGGCTGTCCGGATATCTGTGCGCGTTGATGAAGCGGTATCCCCTGTCGCGGTAATAACATATCAGCTCCCGGGCCTCGCCGGCGCTGTTGGCATAATTGACGGATATATGCTCGTATTCGTAATTCTTCTCGGTCTTGCTCTTCAGGCATCTGAGCTTCTGGATAAAGGTCTGTATCTGCATATTCACGCGCAGTCTCTCCGACAGCTCGTATTCGCCGCTCAGACCGAGGCTGTTTATCATGTCCTCTATGCCGTTTTGCTTTTCGGCCTCTGTAAGGGCGGCGGAAGGATCCGTGCAGAAGATGCATATCTGCTCATATATCCCTGCCGCATCGCATATGATGCCGAAGGTCTCCGGCTCGAGGCGGAGGGCTTCATCCACCAGAACATAGTCGCAGCCCTCGAGCTTCTGCGCCGAAGAGATGCGCGACACGCATATAAAATCCAGGTTCTCTATGGCCCGGCTGATCGACATAAGTCCCTCCGGCGGCTCCTCGGCGCAGGTGATCATAGTCCTGCCTGCTTCGGCCAGAGTCTTCGCCAGATCATAGATCAGCAGAGTCTTTCCGGTACCCGGTCTGCCGCTTATGCGGAAGAACGCGCGGGAGGAAACTGACACGATGTCCTTCAGCAGCTGCGATTTTACCTGATCCTGCGCGGGAGTCAGGAAATACTGGCCCTGCAGGAACTTCATCGGGTCATCTTCGGGGGATATCAGGTATTCGGAAGCCCGGAAGAGCTTGTCGATGCGTCCGTGAAACGCCGCCCTGCACCTTTTGACGGCCCACGCCACGGCGCCGATGTCCGTTTTCTTCAGTTCGTCATCCTCCGTGAGCATGTAGCAGGTGAGCGTGTCAGTCACGACCGTGTAAAGCATCATCTCTCTGCCGAGCAGCGTGAGATAGTGCCGGTTCTTTCTAAGCTGCGCCAGTATATGCTCCTCGCCCACATCCTGTGATTTCAGTTCGATGTTCAGGCAGTACCTGCCCGTGACCTTCAGCAGATCGAACTCCTTGCCGATAAGAGGTATCACGAAGCCGAAATAAAAGCCGTCCGTGTCCTTTACCGTTACGCCCTGCCCCGCGAGAGCGTCTGTCAGTATGCGCAGGGAGTCGATCTCGTGGATCCGGATCATGTGGTTGTCATGATCGCCGGCCTCGTGCTTCTCCATGATATTGAACAGTCTCTCGTCGCGTATTCTCGATACCCTGAACAGATTTACCGGTTTGATCATGGCCTTGCTTCCTTCTTTACCGTGCTTCCTGCCTGCCCGCCCTCAGCAGTTCCTTCAGTTTCTTTACCGGCTTTATGTCCGACGGCAGCCATCTGACGTCTTCCAGTTCACCGGCAGACAGCCATCTGGCGTCCTCGTGTTCGACCAGCACGATCTCATCCGAGACCAGCTCGCAGAGATAGCACTGCATTTCCATGTGGAACTCCGGATAATCGTAGCTGACGGTGCAAAAAAGGCTTCCGATCCTGATCTCAGCCCGGAGCTCCTCTCTTATCTCCCGCGCGAGGGCACTTTCGGGAGATTCGCCGGGTTTGATCTTGCCTCCCGGAAACTCCCACCAGTCCTTATAATTTCCGTAACCGCGCCGGGCGGCCAGCGCCCTGCCGTCTTTTACGATCATTGCGGCAACTACGTGTATCGTTTTCATTATATCAGCATCCGGTCCCTTCGTGGAATTTCAGCAGCCCTTTTCCGATCACTGACGGCTGCCGCTTTTCTTTCTCCTGTATATGGCATATACGGCAGCGGCTGTAAGCGCGGCGGCCAGCGCGGCTATAAGCACGGCGGCCGGCGCATCCGCGGATACGGCCGGGCCTGCAGGGTCAGTCTTTTTCCCTCCGAGGCCGGCTTTGAGAGCTTCTATCTCGCCGTCCGTCAGCCCGATTTCCCTGCAGTACTCCTCCGCCTCCGCGGCGAGGTCCGCATTTTTCAGATCATCCGTTCTGAACATCGTTTTCAGAGTCTTTTCTATGTTATCGCTGACTATCTCATCATAGCGCTCGTCATCTGGCGTGATCCCGTAGTAGTTATAGTACGAGACCATGTAGTCGCTGACCACCTCGTCATACTCCGCTCCCATCAGACACTCGAGAAGAGCCGCGACCAGCCCCGCTCTGTCCTTTCCTTCCGTGCAGTGAACGGCGTACGGTCCTTTATGCTCTGCGAAATACCTCAGGCCTTCGGCAAGCTTTCCCCTGAAGTCGTCCGAGTCGAAATCCACGCCCATGCAGAGCGGGATGTAATCCGTCGTCGAGTAGTATGTCTTTCCATAGCCCGGATAGGACTTTGCGGTCTCTTCCGAATCGGAAAGATTCATGATCGTTGCGATCCCGTGTTTTTTGCAGGCCTCATCCGCGTATGTGCTGCGGTTGCGGGACGGATCGATCGGCGTAGCCGTCCTGTAAAGGATATCCTTTCCCATCCCGGTCGTGGCGATGACCCTGAAATTTGCGAACTGTTCGTCGCTGAGGTCCGGAAAGGCGGACCGTTCGTCCGGATATGTCAGTGACTCGTGGCCGTACTCCGCGTAGAGTCCGCCTTTTGTCTTCAGGACAAAGCGGAAAGTCACGTCGCTGATCCCCTTCTTGTACGTCCAGATGAAGCTCTGGTCCTCAAAGGTGGATTTGTCGGCCACGTACTCCGACGCGAAGTCTCCCATGTTTACCGCGAGCTCTGTTTCTTCGCCGTCCACGCGCAGCAGCCTGTCGCCGATGCCCACCTCGGAATAGCTTTTCACGACAGGCAGATCCATCTGCTGATCGAGAAAGCTGACCGTGACGATGTCTCCGTATTCGATCCCCGCATCCTCAAAGTCATCCTGCGTAACGTGACGTCCGTCTCTGATGAGCCTGATGTTTCCGAATCTGGATATCAGTTCCGGGTCCATGCCCGCATCGAGCTCTCCCCCTCCTTCTGCATACGCGCGGTACGCGGACGGTCCCGGCGTCATGACAGGCGCGGCGGCGATCATGACAAGCGCCAGCGCGAGCGCCGCAGCGATCCCGAAATATCTGAAGATCCTTCTCACCTGATCTCGTCTCCTTTGCTCTGACCTGCCGTTCTTTCGTTCAGGATAATTGTAACGGCCTGCCTCAAAACCTGCAAGAAAAAACAGGCTCCCGCGCGGAGCCTGTCTGCATGTTCGCATCCGTTTTCGCATCAGCTGCCTCCGAAGGACCATCCTCCGTAGCCGAAGTATTCCTTGAACTCTTCGAGCGTCATTATGTACTGCGACTGCGATCCGGCAACCTTCCCGTCTCCGATGTAGATGGCGACGTGGCCCGGATCCTTGCCGCAGTCTTCGCACAGATACCCCGAAAGATATTCCGGACCGCTGTATATCATGGCGCCGACCGGTATCTCCTCCGACCACACCGCATATTTGTCCCTTGATTCCGACGCGCAGCATGAGCCCGATACCGGGATCCCCGCAGAGGCGTACACATCGCACACCCAGGTCTCGCAGAGCCCCTGATATCCGTTGTCCCACGGAGCTTTGCGCTCAGGCCATCTCCTCCTCAGAGCCTCGAGTATCGCGGCCTGCTGTTCACTCTCTATCGTTATATGATTGAATATGCTGTCCTCATCGCCCTCTCCCCCGGATTCGAGAGTCCTTTCGGCATCCGATACTTTCCCGGGCGTGATGATCCCTGCGGCGGTATATTCATCGAGAGCAGGCAGCGCTATCCATACCACCAGAGCGAGAACGAGCATGTCAAATAAGAGGCAGGCTATGTCAGCCGATTTTTTGCGCCTGTCCGCTTTCGCAGGGCCCGCGGCTTTCACAGCGCCCGGTGCGCCCGCTGTTTTCGCAGTATTCGCAGTTTTTATTACAGCTGTCTGCTCCATTTTTTCTGTATGTCAGCGGTACTGTTCCGCCAGACGCTCTATCGTCTCCCTCATGAGCGCAGTCACGCTTTCAGGCGCCGTTATGCGCACATCTCCGTCAAGCGACATGATCCATCCGAGAAAATGGCTGCTGACCGCGACCGTGACAGTAGTCCTGAATCTCTCCTCATCGACGGGAGCTATTATGATGTCCTTTCCGAAGCGGTCTATAAGCACGCCCGCCATGCTGTTTTCGGCTTCGATGGTGACTTTCGTCTCTTCGCCGCCGAACATCCCGAAGAGCGTGTTCGTGTAGTGAGCGATGTTGAACCTGCGGAAGGCTTCCTGGCCTTCGCGCGGCTCGTCGGCTATGCTTATGCCGGTCATCTTGTCGACGCGGTAGTGGAGTATCTTGCTGTGCCTGCTGTCGTACGCGACGAGGTAGTATTTCTCGTCATCCCACACCAGGGCCCAGGGGCTCAGGCGATACAGCCTGCCGTCCTTGCGCGGCACCATCTCTTTTTTGAGATTCCAGTCGAAGTACCTGAAGCTGATCTGCCTGTTGCTTCCGATGGCATCATGTATCTTGTCCACGTTATAGTAGATGCTCTCGTTCATGGTCTTGACGCGCCCCGCGATCAGGACCTGACGCTGCAGTCTGGAGCCCTCGTGCCTGCTGACCAGCGACTCGAGCTTCTTTATCAGTTCCTTCGATTTCCTGTCGGTGATGAATCTCGATGACTGGACGGCGTCGACCAGGAGCTTCAGCTCCGGCAGCTCGAACTCCCGGCTGCCGAGGTGGTACCTGTAGTTTTTGCCTTCTTTTTCGGCGATGATGTCGATGCCGAAATCCTGCAGCAGCCTGAAATCGGCATACAGAGTCTTACGGTCGGCGTTCACGCCGCATGCGGCAAGCTTTTCGATGATCTCGGGCATCGTAAGCGCGTGAAGATCATCGGTCTCCTCCTCAAAGATCTTCACGATGTACAGCATCTTGAGTTTCTGGTTTTCGCCTGCGCGGCACGCCATAAGCTGTCTCCATGTACAGCCGCACGCTGTACCCTTTGCTGACAGCATACATTCCCGG
>CADBFL010000118.1 GCA_902793875.1 uncultured Eubacteriales bacterium
CAGGTACCAGGATCAGTATGGTCCAGTGATAGATGTCTATGTTGTTGTAGTTCTTCTGCGCCATGTCCAGAAGCATGAGGACGCAAATGAGCAGGCACATACTGTATATGACTGTTATCATGCTTTCTCCTGCTCTATCTCAAAGTAGAGCTCGCTTCCCTCTCCCTCTTCAATGATGGAATGGAGCTCCGAACCCATGACCCTGAGTATTTCGGCGGCTGCATCCACGCCGAGGCCGGCGAAGTCTTCGCCGTCCGCCTTACCGTCCCCGCTGTCTCTGACGGAGATCAGAAGATGCTCTTTATCGTCCTTCGTCTCCTTTGCGAAGATCGACAGTTTTATGCTTTTGCCCTTTGCATGGCTGAGAGCGCTCAGAAGCATGCACGATATCACCATGCGGAGCTTTCCCGGATCGCCCATGAGTATTTCGGGGATCTTCGAGGAGATATCGGAACTGACTTCCGTGCCTCTGAGCTCGGCTTCTTCTGCGGTATCTGCGATCGCCTCATCCACGATGTCCTTTATCGAATATGGGACCGGCTCCGCAATGACCGCCGGGCTCTCACTCCCGCTTTCCATGATGCTGTCTTCGATCCTGTCCATCTCGGTCTTTTCTTCGTTGATGTTCTGTATGGTAAAGATGATCTTTCGCAGTGCCTCTCCTTCGCTGCGGTCTATCGCGAACAGCCTCACAAGGCACCATCCTTTTGTTCTGCTCATGTACTGGCAGGCGATGCTTTCCTTCTCAAAGCGGCCGGTGAGCGTATCCGGGTCCATGAATTCCTCGACCACATGTCTGTACTCGTCGGCGACATCATCGATGAACATGTCTCTGAGGCGCGCGACCACAGCTTTGCCGGTCTGTCTCCGTTCCTTCTCATCGCCCTTTATCACGGTGAGCTCGTTGTTCACAAGATCGGCCATGTAGATCATGTCATATATATCCGACATGTATGAAACGCCGGTCTTTCTGAGTTCCATGTCCTTCCAGGCTCTCCTGTAGGACATGTTGGCGATGACATGTCCGAAGAATACGGCGATCCACAGTATGGCAAGCGCAAGGACGGCGTAGAAGCTCTTTCCCGCAAAGTAGCTCTTGTGAAGTTTGTAGGATATGTAATAATCCGAAAGATCTATATCATCGAGATAGTACAGTATCATGCCCATGGTAAGCTCGGACTTGCCTGCCACGGGCATCTCGCCCTCATCTCCGGAAGGATAGTATATTACATAGTCCCCTTCCGAAAGAGGGATCAGAAGGTCTCCGTCGTACGAATGATCCAGTCTGACATCACTGAGCTTGTACTTCCTGAGGTCGAGCGTCTGCACCTTTTCGTCCGGCGTGCCGCAGTGCTGATGGATCTCGACAGTGCCGCACCAGGCATTGTTGAAATAGCAGTCTCCCCTGATGTTGAGGCGCATCTTCCAGTCTGAAACGGCGGAAGCCGATTTGTTCGTCAGAACGCCGTCGAAAGTCTGTCCGGTAAGATCGACTTTCTTTCCGTTCATGTCGAACTCTCTCTTGAGCCAGGTGCTGGTGCTGTCCGCTCTGTCGTTCAGGACCATGACGGCCTGCTTGCTGTCATCGGCGCCCTGAGTAACATGCTCCTTGCTGTTATACGAAATCACCGAAACGATGTGACCGATGGCGGCGATGATTATCGCAACGCCGAGGATCGCCAGAAAGTTCTTTGTCTTTTCTCCGTTTCTTCTTTCCATCACTTGTTCTTTTTCCCTTTTCCGTTCGCTCCGTTATACCTGAGACACAGCATGGTCAGATCGTCGAACTGCTCTGCATCTCCGATGAATTCATCGATGTCATCGCGGACGGACTTCATAAGCTCCCAAGGAGTGGAGCCCGCGTCCGCGCTGTTAAGAGCGCTGACCATGCGGTCCATTCCGTACAGCTCATCCGCCGCGGAGGTAGCTTCCGTGACGCCGTCCGTATACTCGAATATGCTGTCGCCCTTTTCAAGCTGTATCACATGGTCTTTGTACTTCATCCCCTCCATGCCGCCTATTACGAAGCCGTGCTTGTCATGGATGACCTCAGCGCGTCCGTCGGCATGTACCAGAACAGGGTATTCGTGTCCGGCGCTGGCCGTGGTCAGCCTGCCGGTGGATATCTCGAGTATGCCGAGCCATACGGTCACGAACATCTCCTCTTCATTCTTTTCGCATATCCTGTTGTTGACCTCTTCGAGCACCTCAGCCGGCGACAGGCTGTCTCTTATCGTATCCGACAGCATGATCTTGGATATCATCATGAACAGCGCAGCCGGCACGCCCTTGCCCGATACGTCGGCGATCTCGACAGCCAGATGGTCATCGTCGATCATCAGCATGTCGTAGAAGTCGCCTCCGACTCCCTTGGCAGGCTCCATCGAAGCGTAAAGGTCGAATTCCGTCCTGTCAGGGAACGGCGGGAACACTACAGGCAGAACGCTCATCTGTATCTTTGCCGCCAGCGCGAGCTCTGTGACCAGACGCTCTTTTTCGGCTGTCGCCGTGGTCAGATCGTTCATGTAATCCGCGACGTCTGTCTCCATGTCGCGCAGCGTTACTGCCAGACGTTCGATCTCATCTCCTGTATGTATGTCAAGATCGGCGAAGTGTCTGACCCCGTCCTTCTTGTTCTCGTCATCACCGTATTCGACCGCCGCCGTGGCGAGCTTGTCTATAGGATCGACCAATGCCGCCTTCATCCGCCTCATGCCTATGTATGAAGCGAGCAGCGTCACGACTATCAGCAGGGCGATGTATTCCACGAGGAAGAGCTTGCTGGCCTCTACCATAGGTTTGAGTTTCTCGTCGACGCATACGAGTATCGTATAATCGCCTATGCTGTACATGGTCGACGCCGCGGTGCAGCGAAGACCGTATTCAGGTCTGTTCGTGAACACCGCCTGGATGCCGGATTTCACTCCCTGCTGCCTGTCGAGGAATGTGCGTTTTCTTCCGTAGACGAGCGGCTCGAGCTCCTCTGTCGGATACTCGTCCCAGGTTCCCGGCTTGCATGTGCTGTCCTCTTTCTGGTCGGCGTCCACGATATATATCATCCTGTTGTTTTTGAGATCTATGGCCACCATGAAAGCATTGAGCGGGCCGTTCCTGTTCTGAAGGCTCTTCATCGCCTTCAGAACGCTCTGGAATTCATACGATTCCCTGATGCCTTCATACTCGTCGATGTATTCTTCGGATGTGCCGTCTCCCTTCTCTTCGTCAGGGATGCTGTCATAGATGGTCATCACCCTGTTGCACAGCCTCTGGTAGTGCGTCTGGCTTATGACAGCGGCCTCGGCGTTCGCCTGGTTCCAGGTATTGACCATGTACTCATGCGTGACTCCCAGCACATAAAGCAGGAACCCGAAAATGAGCACGGTCACTCCAATGCCCATCGTCAGCGCCATCGTGATCACGAATGTCTTGGTGCCGAGCGAGCGGCGCACGTCGCTGAGTTTGTTGTTGTTTCTTTTGTCCTTTGCCATTTTTTTACTCCTGAACAGTCGCAATCAGCAGTCCCGACTCATCCGCCATAGGCAGCTCTATGAGCATTCCGGATACCCTGAAGAGTATCTCCATCCCCTCGATGCCGTAAGGGAGATGGCAGTACGTGCTCTCAGGCACGATCACGCGCCCTCCGGCGCGCACTTTATCCATGAACATGAATATCTGTTGTATAGCGCTTTCAAGATCCGCGAAAGTGCGCGGGTCCGTCAGATCAAGTATTCCCTGATCGTAGCTGTCATATGCTTTTTTCAGTTCATCATGAGTGACCACGGCAGCCCCGGCGATCTTCTGCGGCCTGTCACTGAAGACGACAGTCGCGCCGCGGCAGTCCGCAGCCTTCATCACATGCTTTATGTTTCTGGGCACATTCGGGGCCCCGGTATTTTTGCCCGGGCTCTGGAACAGTATCTCGGGGTACTTCAGTTCGAGCTTGTGCAGCAGCTCGCAGTCGTCCTTCACCTGCTGCTCATCATCATGTATCAGATATACGAGGCCGGCCTCGGTCTCCATGTCCGTGGTCTGCTTCAGCATCGCCGTCCTTCCGATCTGATCATACGATGCGGAGTAATAGCTTTTGAGCCTTCTGCATATCTGCATGACAGGGGCGGATACGACTTCGGTATCCGCGGTGAGCACGAGATCCTTGCTGATGCCGAAGCGCTTGAGTCTGTACGGCTTCGCGGAATCCCTGTGGAACTTCTCGGGATCCAGATAGCTGTCCAGCGCCGAATCGGTCTCATGCTGGCCGGAGATCATCTCCGAATACTTCCGGTCGAGCCCTCCTCCCATAGGTCTGCAGTTGACTTCGATCAGGACCGGTCCTTTTTCATCCACCATGTATTCGCCGTGGACAGGCCCGTATTTGACTCCGATCGCTTCAGCCACGCTGCAGGCGTATCTGAGCAGACTTGAATGTCCGACTTCGAGCTTCGTTATATATCTGAAGTAATTGTATGCTATGGACCCGTTGCTCAGTCTGTACTTATCGTAGGCTCCGACTGACACTACGCGGTGCTTCCCGTTGCACGAGACAGTGTTGACCACATACTCCGTGCCGTTGATGCGTTCCTGCACCAGCACCTCAGGGTCGCTGTTTCCGTTTTTGCGCTGATTCGTCAGGTATTTTCTCACCATCTCAAGCATCTCGGCCTTGCCACGGCACAGATATACGCCCTGGGAGCCGGCGCCGCGTATGGGCTTTATCACGACCTCGTCCCTGTCGAGATGATCGAAGAATTCGAGCGCTTCCCTGTCTGAGCTCACGACCCTGCCGCGCACCGACCTGAGGCCGTGGTCCGCAAGGGCCTTCTGCATCATGTCCTTCTGAGTCATGTACGGTATCCTGTCCACCGGATTGCCCTTGAGACCGAGGTCCGCGGCGAGTCTGGCCGCCAGGGCCACGCCGAATTCGCTGCCCGCCACGACGTACGCGGGGTTGGTTTCCTTTACCTGTCTGAAGATCTTGTCGTAGTCGGGATCTTCCCTGATGATCTTCACCTTGCCCTTCATGCGTCTGTTGATGCTGCTGCGTATCCCTCTCAGACGCTCGACATCCTCCGGCGAACCTATGTATTCTCCTTCCACGAGCACGGGAACGTAGCCGCGTGCTCTGGCGTCATCGACGTAGTTCAGTCCGGTCGAGATGTATTCGCATATGATTATTGATCTTTTTGCGCTGCTGTTTTCCATTTTATTTTTCTTTTTCGTCTCCGGCGTTTTCGTCTCCGGTCTTTCCGTCTTCAGACTTTCCCTTTATGGTGATCCTGGTCGAATTCATTCCCAGTATGTATTCATTGCTTATATCCGATACGATGCTCCTCAGTATCTGCACGTTCTCGGCTATGTCGCTCACGTCATCCGCGTTCGGATCGAAGACTTCTCCGAGAGTCCTGAAATCTATCTCGACGTTCCCTTTGTAGAGCCGGACGAGCACATCGGCATACGAGCTCTGGCTCTTTTTGTTCGCCGTGTACACCGCGATCTCCTCGACAGCCATGGCGACGCGCATCGCATCGACCTTGCTGAGGCCCTTCTCTTCGCATATCTCCTGCACCTTCTCGCTGATGAGTGAGATATCCATGGAGCCCTTCTCTATTGTAACGTCCATCACGGTCTCCGGGTCCCCTTCCTTTTCGACCTCGATAAGAAGCGGTCCCTTCAGCCTGCCGTCCGATCCCGCCGCGATCCTGATGTTG
>CADBFL010000119.1 GCA_902793875.1 uncultured Eubacteriales bacterium
GGTCTATGAGACATACGGTATCAAGGAAGGTATCGAGAAGTATCCTGACCTTCCGAGAGTCGGCTATGTGGCAATGCTCCAGACTCAGGGACTGCTCCATGACACTTATGTATACGGAGTGGATGCAAAGCAGATCATCCCTACCATCATCAGCCCTACAGAGGCGATGGACGGTGCGATCGTATCCGGAAACTGCGTATCCGCATGCGACAAGAACCCTACATACATCCATCAGAACAACCCTGTAGTGGAGGACCTCTTCGCACAGCACGGAAAGACCATCAACTTCGTATGCGAGATCATCACGAACGAGAACGTATATCTTGCTGACAAGGAGAGATCGTCCAACATGACGGCCAAGCTCTGCCGTATGCTCGATCTTGACGGCATCATCCTGACTCAGGAAGGATTCGGCAACCCGGATACAGACCTGATCATGAACTGCAAGAAGATCGAGGCAGAGGGAGTAAAGACCGTCATCGTAACAGACGAGTATGCAGGAAGAGACGGAAAGTCGCAGTCGCTGGCTGATGCTGACGCTGCTGCCGACGCTGTGGTCACAGGCGGAAACGCCAACGAAGTCATCATCCTGCCTAAGCTGGACAAGGTGATCGGCACTCTCGACTACATCAACAAGATCGCAGGCGCAAGCGACAAGACCCTGAGAGAAGACGGGACCCTCGAAGTTGAGCTTCAGGTCATCACAGCTTCGACCAACGAGATGGGCTTCGGAACGCTGAGTGCAAGATAGGTTCAGTGAAAGGAGGATACAAAAATGGCTAAGTACAAAGTAGTTCACTACATCAACCAGTTCTTTGCCGGAATCGGCGGAGAAGAGAAAGCCGACATCCCTGCTGAGCTTCACAAGGGCGAGGTTATCGGACCTGGAATGGCATTCAATCAGGGATTCGGAGATGAAGCTGAGATCGTCGCTACCATCGTATGCGGAGACTCATACTTCAACGAAAACATTGAAAAAGTAAAGGCTGAGATCCTCGGCTGGGTCAAGGATCTTTCACCGGATCTGTTCATCGCAGGTCCTGCATTCAATGCGGGACGTTACGGCGTGGCGTGCGGAACTATCTCTGCTGCGGTAGCTGAGGAGCTCGGCATCAAGTCGATAACAGGAATGTACGTCGAGAACCCTGGCGCAGACATGTACAAGGACAAGGTATATATCCTTGAGACGAAGGACAGCGCTGCCGGCATGAGAGACGCGGTCAAGAAGATGACAGCGTTCGGGCTCAAGTATCTGAGGGGCGATAAGATCGGCGCTTCCTGCGAGGACGGATACATGAACCAGGGCGTTCGTGTCAACTTCTTCGAGGAGGAGAGAGGCTCGAAGAGAGCTGTCGACATGCTCCTCAAAAAGCTTGCTGACAAGCCGTTCACGACAGAGTACCCGATGCCTGACTTCGACAGGGTAGAGCCAAACCCTGCAGTCAAGGACATGGCTCACGCGACCATCGCTCTGGTTACATCCGGCGGTATCGTCGTAAAGGGCAACCCGGATCACATCGAGAGCTCCAGCGCTTCGAGATTCGGCGAGTACAGCCTTGCCGGCGTGACAGACCTTGACGAGAACACATTCGAGACAGCTCACGGCGGCTATGACCCTGTATACGCGAATGCAGACGCAGACAGAGTACTGCCTGTAGACGTGATGCGCGACCTCGAGAAGGAAGGCGTCATCGGCAAGCTGCACGAGAAATACTATGCGACAGTAGGAAACGGTACTTCCGTAGCCAACGCAAAGGCTTTCGGCGCGGAGATCGGCAAGAGGCTCAAAGCAGACGGAGTTGACGCAGTCATCCTTACCTCTACGTGAGGAACCTGCACTCGTTGCGGCGCAACGATGGTAAAAGAGCTCGAAAGAGCCGGACTCCCTGTAGTCCATGTCTGCACGGTAACACCTATTTCGCTGACAGTAGGCGCGAACAGGATCGTTCCTGCAATCGCCATACCTCATCCTCTGGGCAATCCTGCTCTTGACAAGGCTGAGGAGAAGGCTCTCCGCCGCAAGCTCGTCCTGAAGGCCCTCAAGGCCCTCGAGACACCGGTCGACGGACAGAAGGTCTTCGAAGACTAAGAATAATTTACCGGCAATGCCCTGCGGCCCAACGGCTGCAGGGCCGGGCCGGTACATATAAGAAAGATCCCTATGCCGGAGATAACAGTCTGGACAAAGCAGAACAGAGCCGTGCTTGATCAGCTCGAATCGAACGGGAGGTTCATAGCTGATGAAGGATTCATTCGTCGTGAACTCGAAGACACGGCGGACATAATGCTCTTTATCTACCGCTGGCTGGCGGATCACATGCCTGCTGCGGACAGACCGGCTGATGCAAGGTTCCCGGTATGGGTCTCCTATGAAAAAGAGGCGACCATGAGTCCGGAACCTGGCTATGCAGTGCTCGAACTGAGAGTTCCGGCAGAGCTGGTCACGAGACTCGACATCGCCAAATGGACCAGGATCACGAATAACTCATACATACCTGCAGATGATGCGGACGAGGCTGAGCACAACAGGTATCTGCAGGAGCTCGGAACGGATAACATACGCGCCGTGATGACGCAGTTTTACCCGGAGATCCGCAGAAAAATCATCGAAAGCTGGGACAGGCTCTTCGACGACAGCATAGTCCTCGGGAGCACGAGCGCGTACGGTCTCATGTGGGAGGTGAAAAAGGAATGGATACAGAACGCGGTTTTGTAAAGCTGTTCTCTCCTCAGGCCGAAGCCGTATGGCAGGCTGTCGAAAACGAAGGCATCGCATTCTCGCGCAGGGAGTATGTGCAGAAGAAATACGAAGAAAGCGCAGTTATCTTTCTGGCCGCATATGACGCCTATGTCCGCGAGGCCGAAAAGATAGTACCGCGTCCGGATGACAAGGCATATCCTTACTGGGCTTTTGCCTCTGAGGACATGACGGACGGATCGGGAGGCCTCAGGGTCATGGAACTGCGCGTGCCTCTTGAAGAGACGGTGCTCTTCGACCAGTACGACTGGTATAAGGTGCTAAGGCTTTCGTATATCGGAGAGACGGAAGAAGATGAAAAGGCATTTGCGAGAGGTCTGGAGATGCGCGGCATCAGGGACAGCTCGGAGGCTGTGCTCAGGCCGTTCTATCCGGATGTGAAGAGGCAGATCACAGACAGCTGGAAGAGACTCTTCAGGCACGATGCCGCGATAAAGAGCGGAGATGCATCGGGGGTCAGAGCGGTGCAGGCGGGACTGTGGCAGATAAAAAAAGAATGGCTCATCTGAGCATCGTCCGGGATGAAGACCTTCCCGCGGGCATAGGAAGTAAGCCTGCGGTATGGGGCGTGCTCATGACCGCACTTGCGGCGGCAATGATGCTGGGATCCGGAAACGGCCTCAGCATGCTGCAGACTCTTTCGATAGTGGCGGCTTTCCCGTTCGCATTCATAATGGTCATTTCGATGGCCGCGCTGGTGAAGGCTCTCAGAAAAGAAACGAAGAGTGATGCGGCACTATCAACCTGATAAGATGAGATCCTTTCGGGGTTTCATTCTTATAACTGTTCCGGCCGTGCGTGCCCCTATGCGCGGTCGGGCGGTTTAAAAAACTATCTCTGGAGTTTATTTCAAGAAAGGAGTAACTGATGGCAATTCTGAAAGGTAAGAAAGTTATCGTCATCGGAGACCGCGATGGTATTCCGGGTCCGGCGATAGCCGAATGCGCCAAGTCAGCAGGAGCCGATGTCGTATTCTTCTCGACAGAGTGCTTCGTCTGAACGGCTGCCGGAGCCATGGATCTGGAGAATCAGAAGAGAGTCAAGGAGTTCTACGATGAGTACGGCAGGGATAACCTGGTAGTCCTCGTAGGCGCTGCAGAAGGAGAGGCCGGCGGCCTCGCTGCAGAGACAGTAGCTCTCGGAGATCCTACATTTGCAGGGTGTCTGGCAGGGGTTTCGTTGAAACTCCCATGTTATCACATATGCGAGCCTGAGATCAAAGCAGAGATCGATGAGGCTGTGTATGATGAGCAGATCAGCATGATGGAAATGGTGCTGGACGTAGACGACATTTGCGAAGAGATGAACGCTATTCGTGAACAGGTCGCAGAAGCGTAATATTATCATGGAACGGACCGCTGTCGATCGGTCAGACTCCTTTTGACGGCGGTCCGATATCCGAAATCATGAAAACATCATGGAGGTAAGCCACATGAAAACGTATGATATCGTGATTATCGGTGGTGGTCCGGCGGGACTTGCGGCAGGACTGTACGCAGGCAGAGCCAAGATGGACACACTGATCATCGAAAAGCAGAAATTCGGAGGTCAGATCCTCATAACAGACGAGATAGAGAACTACCCGGGCTCGATCGAGGGCGAGACAGGTCCGTCCCTCATGGCGCGCATGGTAGCACAGGCCGATAAATTCGGCTGTGAAAGAGTGGAAGATACTATCACCGAAGTTGAACTCGAAGGTGAAGTTAAGATAATCAAAGGAAGCAAAGGGGAATATCACGGAAGATCCGTGATCATAACCGGCGGAGAAGTACATAAATACATCGGCTGCCCGGGCGAGAAGGAGCTTACAGGAAAGGGCGTATCCTACTGCGCGACATGCGATGCTGCATTCTTTGAAGACCTGGAAGTATATGTAGTCGGCGGCGGAGACGCAGCTGTAGAAGAAGCGATGTACCTCACGAGATTTGCCCGCAAGGTAACGCTTATCCACAGAAGAGATGAACTGAGAGCGGCAAGATCCATACAGGAAAAGGCATTCGCCAATCCGAAGATGGACTTTATGTGGAATACGACTGTTGAAGAGATAAAAGGCGACGGCATCGTAGAGAGCATGGTCGTAAAAGACACCAAGACAGGTGAGACACGAGAGATCTTTGCTGACGAGGACGACGGCACATTCGGAATCTTCGTGTTCATAGGATACACGCCTTCATCGGCTATCTACGAGGGAAAAGTCGACATGGAAAGAGGCTATATCCTTACGGATGAAGACATGAGAACCAATATCAAGGGCGTTTTTGCAGCAGGAGACATCCGTAAGAAGAGTCTGAAGCAGGTAGTGACAGCTGCGGCAGACGGGGCTATCGCTGCGGTACAGGCCAGCGAATACATTGAAGAGCTGAACGGAACATCATACTCAGGCGGAGCAAGAGCCTAATATCATATAAGAGATAAAAGGAGGACAGAAAAATGTTAGAAGTTGATAAGAAAACATTTGAGGAAGAAGTACTTCAGGCAGACGGTTATGTAGTAGTGGATTTCTACGGCGACGGCTGTGTTCCATGCCAGGCTCTGATGCCTCATGTGCACGCTCTTGCCGATCAGTACGGCGACAAGCTCAAATTCGCGGCTCTCAACACTTCGAAGGCCAGAAGAGTTGCTATCGGCCAGAAGGTCATGGGTCTTCCGGTCATCGCCATCTACAAGGACGGAGAGAAGATCGAGGAGCTCGTAAAGGACGATGCTACTGCTGATGCTGTAAAGGCAATGGTTGAGAAGTACGTATAGGAGAAATACTATGAGTGATTATGCAGTATTAAGAGGCGCCAGCTATACTCTGGCATATACGCCTGATATGGTCATCCATGACGGAGCGACTCAGGTAACAGAGCGCATAGTCAATCCTGACGGAGAGTATCTCAAGGAGCTTCCGAAGCACCTGAGAAGCTTCGAGGA
>CADBFL010000120.1 GCA_902793875.1 uncultured Eubacteriales bacterium
GCGATGTGAGAAAAAGCCGTCCTGAGGTCCCTGCGGAAATAAAAGATGTCCGCTGCGATGATAAAAGGAAGGACGCATACAGCGATCTCGGCGACGGAAAAAGGGACCGCCCCGAAAAGCCGGCCCGCTGACCCGGTGATCAGCGGATAGATGCTGACGCTGTACCACTCTGCAAAGCCGCTGACATACTTTGCGGCAAGCAAAAGGATCACTGCTGAACACAGCAGGACGGCAGATGTCATCACATGGCGAAGCCTTTTGTGTTCCGGTCTCTTCATGGCTCGATGATACAGCACTGAGAAAACAGATACAACTGCAGGATTCCCGAACGGCAGGCCCCGGCTGCTAGCGGATATTCTCCTTTATATAATCGATCACGGAGCGGGTCAGAGGGCCCGCTTCTTTTACTGACCTGATGCCTATGCCGAGGGATCTGTGTGATTCGGGATCGAGCATCCTGTAATCATAGCTGCCGGGGAATCTTTCAAGCGTCAGTTCAGGAAGTATGGATATCCCGAGCCCGTGCTGTACCATGGAAAGCACGGCGAAGTCGTCTCTCGACCTGTATCTGACCGAAGCGTCAAGGCCGGCGTCAAGCAGTATCCTGTTTGCGTCAGAGTCATACTCGCGGTAGGTCATGATCAGAGGGTGGTCCTTCAGCTTTCCCACCGGAACATAGTCGTAAGCGGAAAGTTCGTGGTCAGGAGGGAAAACCACGACCATGGGATCTTCGAGCACGGGTATGAATTCCACCTCGCCTTTTTCGGGGGCGCTCATCAGGGCAATATCCAGATACCCGCTCCTGAGGCCCTGCAGCATCTCTTCCTGGCCGCTTTCGACGATGTTGAATTCCACCTCGGGATATTCATTCTGATAGTATCCGATCACCTGAGGCAGCCATGTCGATGAGGTGCTCACGTAAGATCCGATCCGAATGGAGCCCCTGTGGATGCCGCGGATCTCATCGGCCTCCTGGAGGAAACGCTCCTCCTGGGCAAGCATCGCGCGCATCGCCGGCATGAGCTGCTTCGCCTCGCCTGTCGGCTCCACTCCTTTTTTAGTCTTGATGAGGAGGGGTATGCCGAGCTCATCTTCGAACGATCTCATCATCTGAGTCAGATTGGACTGGGTATATCCGAGTATTTCACCCGCGCGTGTGAAGCTGCCGCTGTCAACCGAGGTCAGAAAGACCTTTACCATCCTGAATGTATTCATGGAAGCTCCTTTTGATCGACTGAGAATGTATTTCTGCTCGTATTTTATATGTTAAAGAAATTAATATCAACTATCATAACTATTAATTTTTCATCTACAGGCTGCCGCGCTATATTGATATCAGAAAGAAGGACCTCAAAAGGGTCACGGAGATAAATGATATTACGCGTATGATCGCGTATGACAGAGATTAAGAAGCCGGGCGGCATTGAAAGAAAGAGGGAAAACGATGAAAAAGGATCTCGGAACTAAAGAATTACTGGTAATGGGAGGAGCCCTGTTTTCGATGCACTTCGGAGCGGCGTGCATGCTCTTTCCGGTACAGTGGGGCAAGGACGCCGGCACGGTCCTGTGGCCGATGTTCATCGGAGTTTTCCTCTCGGGCGTCCTTCTTCCGTATTTCGGATATCTGGCGCTTGTGAAAGGCAACGGTACATTCCTCTCGATAACAGAGAAGCTCGCGGGAGGATTCGGGACATTCTTCGCGGCTCTTACGATATTCGTCATCGGGCCGCTGTACATGGTGCCCCGCATGAGCGCCGCGGCCTGGGCTGCCATAGCGCAGATCACAGGTCTCAAAACGGACAGCTGGCTTCCCCCGGCAGCCTTCGCCGTCGTTTTCTATCTGATCACATACTGGTTCGTGGCAAATCCGGGCAAGGTGATAGACAAGATAGGAAACATCCTCTTTCCGGTGCTGATCATCGTGGTGACAGCAGTGATAGTAAAGAGCATAGTCAGCCCGATATCAGATAAGTGGGCTGAGCCTTCATTTACGCAGAATCCGGTCGTGCACGGATTCCTCGAAGGATATGCGACTGCGGATCTTCAGTGCGCGCTTCTCTTCGGCATTATCGTCGTGCAGGGCATAAGGAATGCGGGCATAGAAGGGTCCGCGATAAATAAAAACCTGATAAAGATCGGCATCATAGGACTCGGCCTTCTCGCGGTCACGATACTCGGACACATGATAGCCGGAGCCAATACGGGAGGGACCATCGATCTGACGCTTTCCGCTCTGTACACTGAAATGGTGCTGCAGTTATGGGGGAGTTTCGGCGGGATACTGTTCAACATAGCTCTGGTCGCCGCGGCGCTGACGACAGCGGTCGGCGCGGTGTCTTCGACGTCGGGGATATGGGAGGAGATACTGCAGAAAAAGAACGGGAAGGTATTCACGTACAGGAACTTCTGCATCGCTTCGTGCGCTCTTTCATGCATAATATCCTTCGCGGATCTGGATACCATTGTCAGGGTGATCGGACCGGTGCTCGACGCCTGCTATCCTGCCGCGATCGTGATCGCCATGTACTACTGCCTGTGCAGAAAGCATGACGACCCTGTAAAACTCAGGGCGGGGAAGTGGACCGTGATATGCGCCTTCGCGATCAGCGTCCTGCAGCTTGCCGTCAGATACAGCGAGATGTTCGGTCTCGGATGGGATGTTCTGAGCAGAGCGTATTACGCGCTTCCTCTGGCTGAGTACAGCCTGGCGTGGCTGCCGGTATGCATCGTTCTGTATGCATGCCTTGCCGTTTCCGGCCGGCTCTTCCGAGGACGGCAGCAACGATAAGTCACGCGATAAAGAACGGCTGAAAATCAGCTGATACGACTGTTGAAACATGCAGTCGTTTTTTATTATCATATATCGTGTGAAAAGGAGGAAGGCGGACCGGTCCGGAATGAAGATACGGGGATGCGGACGCCGCGAAAATATGATCAATATCAAAGGGGTAAAGCTGCCTGCATGGGGAGAAAGAAGGGACGGAAAGCTGCTGAAGGACATCGACTCGATGCATTATATAATGCCTCTGATGTATCCTGACCGCTGCGACAACGAGGCCTATATCTCGGAACAGATAGACCTGACGAACGCCATGGCCTTTCTCGAAAAGAAGAATGCCGCAGACCCGGAATACAAGTATAACTTCTTCCAGCTGATGGTGACTGCGGTGCTCAAGACCATCACGCTGCGGCCTCAGCTCAATCGCTTTATCGCGAACTACAACCTTTATCAGCGCAATGAGGTGACAGCGGCCTTCACAGTAAAGAGGATCTTTTCGGATGACGGCGACGAGGCTCTGGCGGTCATCCATTCGAAAGAGGACTTCACTCTAGACAGTGTGCATGACGAGATATACAGGCAGGTGTCCTATGTCCGCCACGAGGGCAAGGATCAGTCCACCGAAAGCATGGACATGCTCCAGAAGACTCCGCTGCCTCTGAAGAAGCTGCTCGGCGCCGGAGCGAGATTCCTCGACAGACGCGGTTGGATGCCGCAGTCGGTGATCGCTACCGATCCGTTCCAGCAGTCGGTCGTACTTTCGAATCTCGGCTCCATAAAACTCAAGGCGGGCTATCATCACCTGACCAACTGGGGCACGACGTCGGTGTTCGTCATCATCGGAGAGATGAAAGAGAGGCCGTATTACGATGAGAAGGGCGCGGCAGAGATGCGCATGAGCGTCGATATCGGCCTCACCATCGACGAGAGGATCTCCGACGGCTACTACTGCTCAAAGTCGGTCCGCCTGCTGAAGAAGCTCCTCGAGGAGCCTGAGCTTCTGGAGAGGCCTATGGGCGAGGCTGTTGAGTTTTAGCCCGAAATGAAAGAGAAGATATCCTGTCGCTGCTACAGAATAATACGGTGGTTCGTCAAGCTGTTCTATCCGAAGATCACCGCTCACGGGACTGAAAACCTCCCGGAAGGTGAAGCGTTCATTGCGGTGGGCAATCACTGCAAGATGAACGGACCTATAAGCTGCGAACTGTATTTTCCGGTCGAAAGATATACCTGGTGCGCCGGTGAGATGATGCATCTTAAAGAGGTGCCGGCCTATGCGTTTCAGGACTTCTGGTCGAGCAAACCCGCGTACAGCCGGTGGTTCTTTCGCATCCTTTCGTATCTCATAGCGCCTGTATCGGTATGCGTGTTCAACAACGCAAACTGCATCGGCGTTTATCATGATGCGCGCGTGATGTCGACCTTCCGCACGACCGTGGATAAGCTGACGCAGGGAAAAGGCGTTGTGATCTTTCCTGAACACAATGTTCCGTATAACGATATACTGTGCGAATTTCAGGAACGCTACACGGATGTCGCCGGAATGTATCATAAAAAGACGGGGAATGAGATCTGCTTCGTGCCCCTGTATATCGCTCCGGCGCTGAGAGGGATGTACTTCGGCAGGCCGGTAAGGTTCGACAGCAGCGCTCCTAAGGGCGAAGAGAGAAAACGGATCAATAAATATCTGATGGAGGAGATAACGGACATCGCCAAAGCGCTTCCGAAGCACACGGTGGTGCCGTATCCCAACATACCGAAGAAGGAATATCCCGTTAACAGAAAGTGACGGCCTACAGTATTATGGCAGACGGCAAATGGGTGATGACTGAGGACGATGCCCGCCGCGTCGATCTCAGCTATGAAGAGAAAAAAGGAACGGATCTGAGAGATCTGCCGAATTTCGGAATGCACAGGGCTGTAGATGACCGCGCCGGCAATGCTGAACTCAGGTGCGCCTTCTGCGGTTCCCGGGACCTGCAGACAGGCTTCGGAGGCTGCGGCGAAGGCTTCGGATACAAATCCTTCAAGTGCCTGGCCTGCGGCGGAAGCTCGGATTTCGTATTCAGAGATGAGGCGGGAAAGTTCTTCCTCCCCGAAGACGATGTCTCCGGCTGATGTGCAGAAGGGTCTCCGTTTGCTGCGTAAAATTGTATATGCTATGGACCCGCAGCAGTAACTGCCGCGTATACAGTTTGATCATATGTATTTCACCCAGGGAGGAGATATCATGATAAAGGACAAAGACAATATGACAAATGATTATCAGCAGCTCGATCAGAAAGATCTCGACAAAGTATCGGGAGGAAACTCCGAAGAACTTGCCGGAGACAGTATAGTATTGAGTAAAATGGGCTACGGCAGTCCGAAAAATGAAATCGATCTGATAACCAGACCTGCCCTCCGCCGCGAGGTCGTGAAGTGCTGGGCCAAGGCGGGCGTAGAATGCAGATATGACGGCTTTGTCAGGAACAAGTATTACATCAACGGCAAGAATGTCACACGCGAGGAAGCTCTCAGATTCATACAGACCGGCAGAATATAATTGCCTCACGGAACCGGGTCTCAGATGGAGGGAAATGGTTTTCATTCGGGCGGGACATGCCCGTCGAGGTCTCCATTCTGAGTAAAAATCGTTTGAACGCTCCCTCCACTACGCTGACGCTTAGAAGTGGGGGATTCCTGCTTCTCAGAGAACTGCGCCTTATCCGAAGACTCAGCGTCTTACCATCTCTCCACAGGCTTGAATTCCCGTGCGACCCACGGTACTGAGTGATCATGACGGTTATACTGCAGATGCAAGCATCTCCAGACCTTTTTCCAGGATGTTGATCGCTGCATTCACGTCCCGGTCGTGCTCTGCTCCGCATTCAGGGC
>CADBFL010000121.1 GCA_902793875.1 uncultured Eubacteriales bacterium
GCCTGCGGCAAGTGCGTAGAGGTCTGCCCTGCAGGCGCTGTCAGACTCGGACAGAAGCTCTGCACGAAGCACGGCGAGGTCGAATATCCTAAGCAGGAGCTCCCTGACGAGAACTTCTGGCCTGAGGAGAAGTGGAACTGGAACTACAAGAACGAGAACGGCGTCATCCAGACATGGCCTACAGGAACAGCTCCTTGCAAGTCTGCATGCCCGCTCCACATCGCTATCCAGGGTTACATCGACATGGCTTCGAGAGGCGAGTACAGAGACGCTCTCGAACTCATCAAGAGAGATAACCCGTTCCCTGCAGTATGCGGCGCTATCTGCCATAAGTACTGCGAGCTCGAGTGCACGAGAGGTTCGGTCGACGAAGCTCTGGCCATCGACGACATCAAGGCCTTCATCGCTGCCAAGGATCTCGAGGACAAGCATAAATACATCCCGCCGATGTCATCCACGACGAGAGAGCCGTTCGACCAGAAGATCGGTATCGTGGGTTCCGGCCCTGCAGGTCTTTCCTGCGCATACTTCCTCGCTATCGAGGGCTACAAGCCTGTAGTATTCGAGAAGCAGGAGATGCCTGGCGGAATGATGACACTCGGAATCCCTAACTTCAGACTCGACAAGAAGGTCGTGAACGCCGAGATCGACATCCTCAAAGAGATGGGCGTCGAGATCAGATGCGGCGTCGAGGTCGGCAAGGACGTTACGTTCCAGTCGCTCCGTGAAGAGGGCTTCAAGGGCTTCTTCGTCGGAACAGGACTCCAGGCATGCGGAAAGCTCGGCATCCCGGGCGATGACGCTCAGGGAGTCATCGGCGGCGTAGACTACGTAAAGAGCGTGACACTGGGCAAGGCAAAGAAGCTCAGCGGCGACGTGGTAGTCATCGGCGGCGGAAACATCGGAGCCGACGTTGCAAGAACGGCTATCCGTCAGGGCGCGAAGAACGTGCACCTGTACTGCCTCGAGTCCTATGACGAGATGCCGATGGGCGAAGAGGATCAGGAATTCCTCAAGGCTGAAGGCATCGTCATCCACGACGGATGGGGCCAGACTGAGGTCGTCACAAAGAGCGGCAAGGTCGCAGGCATCAAGTTCAGAAAGTGCGTCAGCGTCAAGAACGCAGAGGGCAGATTCGACCCTAAGTTCGACGACAAGGAGACCACAGAGCAGGCCTGCTCAACCATCCTGTTCTCGATCGGACAGAAGCCTGACTACGGCAAGCTCTTCGAGGGCACAAAGGTCGAGCTCACTCAGAGGGGCATGATCGTTGCAGATCCTGTCACACTGCAGACAGCAGAGCCTGACATCTTCGCAGGCGGCGACTCCGTAAGCGGACAGAAGTTCGTGGTAGACGCTCTTGCGATGGGACGCGAAGGCGCTGTATCGCTCCACAGATTCGTGAACGAGGGACAGCATCTGATGATCCACAGGAACACACGTAACTTCGAGATGCTCGACAAGGAAGAGATCGTTCTCCCTGCAAGCGAGTACAAGAAGCCTGCGCGTCAGATCAGAGAGATCGACGAGAGCAAGAAGCTCACGATGGACTACGAGATCAAACAGTTCAGCGAAGAGCAGATCAAGAAGGAAGCCGAGAGATGCCTCAAGTGCGGACGCAGCGTAGTCGACCAGAACAAGTGCATCGGCTGCGGAATGTGCACGGTGCAGTGCAAGTTCGACGCCATCCACCTGATCCGTCGTCCGGACGGAGACCTCTACTCCAGGATGATCCCTGCAGAGCAGAAGTTCGTCGGTATCGGCAAGAACATGCCTGGCCGTGTTGCCCGCATCATAAAGAAAAAAGTTGCAGGCAGATAATCAGGGATTGGATGATCATCAGTTATGCATGAACTAGGATTAGTAAATTACGCAGTCAAAGAGGTAGACAAGTTCGCTAAGGAAAACGGCATCACCAACATAAAGACGGTGACGCTCGAATTCGGCGAGGTCTCGGGCATAATATCGTCGTATCTGTACGACTACTGGGACTGGTACACGAAGAAGTACCATCTTCTCGAAGGAGCGAAGCTCAGATGCGAGGAGATCCCGGCCGTCACATGGTGCGACGACTGCAAGATCACGTACAGCACCGTGACCTACGGCAAGAAGTGCCCGCACTGCGGCAGCGGCAATACATGGCTGCTGCGCGGCAACGAGATGAGGATCAAATCGATCGAGGTCGAGGACGATACTCTCGAGGCCGGAGGCGAATACAGACCATAGCGAACGATACCCAGTCAAGGAGGTTAATATGACCAATCAGGAAATGCGCGAAGTCGTAAAAAGGCTCAACGTGCCGCTGTTCAAGATGAACTACAAGGCCGGCGTCCGCCTGCCTAACCTCGAGGCCTTCCTTGCCGGCGACGACGGTGCGCTCGACGCATACGACCCTAAGGCAAAGGAAAGACTCAGCAAAATGCTTGAGCAGGAAGTAAAGAAGAGCAAATAGGGCTCTTTCACAGGTGAATAGTCCGCGGCCATGTTCGTGGTTGAAAGTCCATGCCAGATACGGGCGAAGGGACCCACGTAAGCAGCGCGCAGGAAGCCGCTGTGATCATGGCGTATCTTAGATGTAAGTCCTCCGCAAAGCGGGTAAAGGCGAGTGTGGGGTCAAAGACCAGGTCGAGTGGCCGCGGTACTAATCAGCAGACGGAAAACTTCCGGGGAGGAATAAAATGAGAGATTATACAATGGATCTGACGAAGGAAGAACTGGACTGCCTCGCAAACGGCGTGTCGGCAGACGGCAAGGCCACGAAGGAAGCAGAAAAGGTCATCCTCGCCCGCATCAAAGAGGGTAAGGAAAAGGATTATCCTAAGCTGGAGCTCAAGAGACAGCTCAGATGCAAGCTCGGACCTGAAGAAGGAAGAAGAGTAGCGCTCGTCGTAGACAAGCTCTGGTAAAATTTCCATAACAATTTGTTTAGAAAGTGTGCATCTTCACCTAAGGTGCACACATTTTTTGTACAAGATATGGTATTATTATGTTGCAAAACTACGATATGAGGAGGCTTGAAATATGAAGGTACAGATATCATCAAAGAACTATCCGATGAGCGAAAAGCTCAGCACATACATCGAAAAGAAACTGGGCAAGCTCGACAAATATTTCAACGAAGACGTAACAGCTAACGTGGTAGTCTCCAAACTCAGGGAGACGCCGAAGTTCGAAGCTACTATCAATGCGAAGCAGGCTGTGTTCAGGGCCGAGATGGCAAACGACAGCATCTACGACGCGGTGGACATGGCTACAGATAAACTCGCTAACCAGATGAGCAAGCTCAAGGGCAAGCTCGAGGCGAGATACAAAGAAAACAAGGCTCTCAAGCTCGAGTTCGTTCCGGAACCGGACGAAGACGAGTTCGAGGAGGAAATGACCATCGTAAGGAGAAAGCAGGTAGAGCTGGCTCCTATGGTGGCGGAAGAGGCGGTGCTCCAGATGGAGATGCTGGGACACGATTTCTTCGTGTTCCTCGACATGGACACCAACGACGTAAGCGTCGTATACAAGCGCAAGGGAAACGCTTACGGACTTATTGAAACAAAGAGATAGGACAAGACTGGTTTATGGCATTCAACGACTGGGAACCGGACGATCTTCTTGATTTTCATTTTGACAATCCGGCCCCGAAAACAAGTGCTGACAGCGGCGCAAGGAGCGCTGCAAAAAGCGCAGCAAACAACAGCATAGATGACGATTTCGAAGTTTTCGACAGACTGATCGAGTCGAACCGGCAGCAGGCAGCGGCGGCGGGAACACAACAGTCCTCCGCGGGCAGCAGCGCCGGCAGCGGCAGAGGGCTTGGCGATAACTTTGATTTCTATGACGAACTGAAGCGCAGCGAGCTGTCTTCGCGCGGAAGAGAATCCGCCGGACGCTCTTACAGCGCGCCGAAGGCTGAATCCGCCGGACGCTCTTACAGCGCGCCGAAGGCAGAACCTTCAAGACCGGTGAGGACGGGATCCGCAAGGCCGGCGGGGGCAGAAGCCAAAAGGCCTCCGAAGGTCGAACCTCTGCCTGAGGATCACTTTTTCGACAAATTCGACAGACAGCGCAGCGAACGCGCCAGGAAAGAGCCTGTTGCTCTGCCTGAAGAGAAGAAGTTCCGCTCGCCTGTGGAATTCGACGCGATCAAACAGGCGTCCCAGGACGCATACGACAGATACCGCAGCAATTACGTGAAGAACCGCGCGAAGATGGCGGGGAAGCTCGAACTCAACAAGGCGATGCGCATACTGACGGCCGCCTACGGTGTCTCGCTCGTCTCGTTCCTGCTTTCGATGACCATCATGAACGTGCTGCCGGGAGGCATGCTGATCGCTCTTTATGTGGTGCTGGGACTTCTGACGGCGGTCATCTTCCTGCAGATGCGCAGAAAGAAGATCAAGGTGTGGGCGAGGAGGCTCGCGTCCGTGCTCGCGGTCTTCCTGATATTCCTCTACGGCATGGGGACGGTCTACGCGCTGGGCACTCTCTCGTTCCTGAGTTCGACCTCGGTGGATAACGAATTCGCCGTGGCGAACATCACAAAGGACCCTTTCAATGTCGTCATCACGGGCATAGACACTACCGGCACGATCGACGAGGCGGGCAGATCGGACGTGAACATGATCGTTACCGTCAATCCGCAGACGGGCCAGATCCTGATGACCTCGATCCCGAGAGACTACGAGATCCACATGCCTGACCACGACTACGCGGTCGACAAGCTCACTCATACGGGAACGTACGGCGTCCCGACGACTATAGGAGCGGAGCAGGAGCTCCTCGAAATGACAGCCAACTACTACGTGAAGGTAAACTTCACCACGGTCGAGAAGTTCATAGACGCGATCGGCGGAGTGGATGTGTATTCCGAGAATGAGTTCACTCCTTCATACAACGCGTATCCGGACGACAAGGATCCGCCTCCGGAGGTGGACGGATGGACGGTCAAGAAGGGCATGAACCACATGACCGGCGCCCAGGCCCTCGTATTCGCGAGGGAGCGGAAGTCGTTCGATGACGGAGACAGGACGAGGATCAAAAACCAGCAGGCCGTGTTCGAAGCCATGATCAAGAAGGCCACGAGCAGCAAGACCATGCTGATGAGCTATAACAAGATACTCTCGAGTCTGAAGAAGTACTTCGAGATGAGCTTCAGCTCCAAGGAGCTGCGCGCGCTTATCAAATACCAGCTCAGAAAGAATCCTACCTGGCTCATATACAGGAACCAGATCACCGGAGGCGACGGATCGCTCCAGACATATACTACAGGCGATGAATTCTGCTATGTAATGACGCAGGACGCAGAAAGCATCGGCAACGCCAAGTCGCTCATACAGGCCGTTTTGAACGGACAGGAGCTCGAAAAGGACGAAGAGGGCGAAGTCCACGTCGTCCAGACCGAAGAGAGCGAAGGCGCTGAAGAGACAACAGAAGAATAAAGAAAAATATCAGAAGAACATCAAAAGGAAGGATTTAAATGCTCGAAGATCTGATGGGGATCCTTATCAGCATCAGGGTGACGGATATCCTGGATATCATCATCGTTGCAT
>CADBFL010000122.1:0-456 GCA_902793875.1 uncultured Eubacteriales bacterium
AAGATGCTCGACTTCGAGCGCGCAGCCGAGCTTCGCGATGTATTGTTCGAACTGCGCGCCAGCATGCGCGCGTAATTGGAACCAAACGGGGACTGAGGCTGAAACGGTTCCAATTCCGGCGAGATAAAGAAGGGAAAATTGGAACCAAACGGAGACTGAAGCTGAAATGGTTCCAATTCCTGCAAGAGAAAGAAGGGAAAATTGGAACCAAACGGGGACTGAGGCCGAAATGGTTCCAATTCCTGCAAGAGAAAGAAGGGAAAATTGGAACCAAACGGGGACTGAGGCCGAAATGGTTCCAATTCCGGCAGGAGAAAGAAGGGAAAATTGGAATCAAACGGAGACTGAGGTCGAAATGGTTCCAATGAAGCAACAGAGAAAAGAATAAAGAAAAGCATAAATGGAAAAGAACATAGTCATAAAGGGTGCCCGCGAGCACAACCTCAAGAATATAGA
>CADBFL010000122.1:462-5737 GCA_902793875.1 uncultured Eubacteriales bacterium
AAAGCATAAATGGAAAAGAACATAGTCATAAAGGGTGCCCGCGAGCACAACCTCAAGAATATAGATGTGACCATCCCGCGCGACAAAATGGTCGTTCTGACCGGCCTTTCGGGCTCGGGCAAGTCTTCGCTGGCCTTCGACACCATCTACGCCGAGGGGCAGAAGAAATACGTCGAGTCGCTCTCGTCATATGCGAGACAGTTCCTCGGCCTTATGAAAAAGCCTGATGTGCAGCTCATCGAGGGGCTGTCGCCGGCGATCAGCATCGACCAGAAGACGACAAACAAGAACCCGAGATCGACTGTGGGAACGGTCACCGAGATCTACGACTATCTCAGGCTGATGTACGCGAGGATAGGCATCCCGCACTGTCCGGTATGCGGCAGGGTGATCGAAAGCCAGAGCATAGACAGCATAATCGAAAACATACAGAGCCATGAAGAGGGAACGAGGCTGACTGTCTTCGGCCCGGTCATCCGCGGACGCAAGGGCGAGCACAAGGGCGTGATCGACAGGATAAGGCGCGACGGATATACCAGGGTCAGAGTCGACGGCGAGATGAAGAGGCTCGACGAGGGAGATATAGAGCTCGAGAAGAACAACAAGCACAGCATAGACATCGTGGTCGACAGGATAGTCCTGAGAGCCGACAACAGGAGCCGAATCGCAGAGGCGCTCGAGCTTGCCATAAAGGAGGGCGAGGGCATCTGCAGCGTGCTCTTCACGCCGCCGAAAAACAATGAAACACAACCGGCGTCACAGGCTGAAGGAGCCGACGGAAGGATAGTAAAGGAAGAAAGCGCCGAGCATGAACAGACATATTCGACAAAGCTTTCCTGCCCGGAGCACGGGATAAGCATGGAAGAGATGGAGCCGAGGATGTTCTCGTTCAACGCGCCTTACGGAGCCTGCCCGCACTGCAGCGGACTCGGATTCACTTTGAGGATCACGGATGAGGCCGTCGTGGCGGACCCGAACAAGAGTCTGCTGGACGGAGCCATGGGCAATGTCTTTTCATCGCTCGACGCCATGGGCTGGTACCGCCACATGCTGAACCGTCTCGCCATAGACCATCACACCGATCTTTCGATCCCGTACAAGGATCAGCCGGAGAAGTTCAAGGACGAGCTGCTCCACGGCACGGGAACGCGAAAGATCAAATACACATACACCAGCAGAGCGGGCCGCGTTTCGCACATGAACCATACCTTCGAGGGGGTCATCCCGAACCTCGAGAGGCGCTGGGGAGAGACCGGCTCGGACTATATAAAAGAAAAGATCACCGACATGATGACTGAAGAGGAATGCCCGGTATGCCATGGCAAAAAGCTGAAGGACACTGTTCTCGCCGTCACCGTCGGGGGCAAAAACATCATCGAGCTGACCGACATGTCGGTAGTGCAGGCCATGGACTTCTTCGAAGAACTCGACGGAAAGCTGAGCGAGAGGGAGAAGAAGATCAGCGAGATGGTCACCAGGGAGATAAAGGCGAGGCTCAGGTTCCTCAAAGACGTGGGCCTCGGATACCTGACGCTGTCGAGGACGGCTTCGACGCTTTCCGGAGGCGAGTCGCAGCGCATCAGGCTCGCGACACAGATAGGATCGGGTCTTGTGGGAGTGCTGTACATACTCGACGAGCCGTCGATAGGGCTCCATCAGAGCGACAACGACAAGCTGCTGGCCTCGCTCCGCGGACTGACGGACATGGGAAATACCCTTATCATCGTCGAGCACGACGAGGACACCATGTACGCGGCCGACCACATAGTGGACATAGGACCGGGCGCCGGAGTCAACGGGGGCGAGCTCGTGTGCCAGGGCACGGTCGATGACATCAAAAAATGCAAAGACTCGATCACGGGCCAGTTCCTCTCGGGAAAGCGCGGCATTCCGGTGCCGATCGCGCGCAGGGACGGAAACGGCAAATACCTCGAGATCATCGGGGCGGCCGAGAATAACCTCAAGGACATAGACGTGAAGATCCCGGCGGGCAAGCTCGTGCTCGTCACCGGAGTCTCCGGTTCGGGCAAGTCGAGCCTGGTGAACGAGATACTGTACAAGGGAGTCTCGCGCGTGACCAACCGCACCCAGGAAAGGCCGGGAAAGTTCCGCGAGATCAAAGGCATTGAGAACTTCGACAAGGTCATCAACATAGACCAGTCGCCTATAGGAAAGACGCCGAGGTCGAATCCGGCGACATATACCGGCATGTTCACTCATATAAGGAACCTCTTCGCCGAGATGCCCGAGGCAAAGGTGAGAGGCTACAAACCGGGGCGCTTCAGCTTCAATGTAAAGGGCGGACGCTGCGAGCACTGCAACGGCGACGGCATCATCAAGGTCGAGATGAACTTCCTGCCGGATGTGTTCGTGCCGTGCGAGGTCTGCGGCGGAGCAAGATACAACCACGAGACGCTCGAAGTCAGATACAAGGGAAAGAACATCTCCGAAGTCCTGAACATGACGGTCGCCGAGGCGCTGCCGTTCTTTGAGAACCAGCAGGGCATAATGAGATATCTCAGGACCCTCGATGACGTGGGGCTCGGCTACATCAGCCTCGGCCAGCCTTCGACGCAGCTGTCGGGAGGCGAGGCGCAGAGGATCAAGCTCGCGACCGAGCTCTCAAAGAGGAGCACGGGCAGCACCCTGTACATACTCGATGAGCCGACGACGGGCCTCCACTTCGCGGATGTCGAAAAGCTGCTCTACGTGCTGAACCGCCTCGTCGACGAGGGCAACACGGTGGTCGTGATAGAGCACAACCTCGATGTCATAAAGCAGGCCGATCACATAATAGACCTTGGGCCTGAGGGCGGCGACGAGGGCGGACGCATAGTCTGCGAGGGAACGCCTGAGGAAGTCGCCGAAGTCGCGGAGTCAAAGACAGGGCAGTACCTGAAAAGGATGCTGTAACGAAAATGAGTCAGAAGATTCAAATGCGTCAAATCAGATGATTCTTCTGACTCATTTTTGATAGAATCAATTCAGCCGGAGAAGTACCGGAGATAATATCAGGGAAAGAGGCGAAGACAGATGAAAAGAACCGGACTGAGAAAAGCGGCAAGGCTCGCGGCCGTGATGACGGCGGCGCTTATGCTGTGCCTGGCCGCAACAGTCGGCAGTTTTGCCGAAAGCAATTTCATCATAAGGGACTATGATGTCAGCATGGTCGTCAATGAGGACGATACATATCAGATCACGGAGACAGTAAAGGTCGAATTCACTGAGCCGAGCCACGGCATCTATGTCAATATCCCGCTTGCGGCAAAGCTCGACAGAGACGGTCAGAAGTCCGAATACGCAGTAAAGATCAGGGACTTCGAACTGCTCACGGACCAGTCTTATTCGACAGAAACGGAGGCCGGGAGATTCAGCGTGAAGATAGGCGATCCGGACGAATACGCTGACACTGAGACGACCTACCGCTACAGCTACATCTACGACACCGGCGGAGATCATCTGAATGACGCGGACGAGGTCTATCACAACCTGGTCGGCACATCCTGGGAGGCACAGTCGATAGATCATGTCAGCTTCGAAGTCGCATTTCCGAAACCGGTCGACATGGATAAGATCGGCATAAAAACAGGCGCTCAGGTGAACGTTCCGTTTGAGGCGGAAGACGACCGCACCATACAGGGAGAGACTGCGGAGAACTGCCTCGGAGGACTCACCATCAGAGCGGTCCTGCCTGAGGGCTACTTCACCAGGCAGGCAAAGACTCCGGCCGCGGCACTGTATATAGCGGATGTGTTCCTCGTTCTGCTTGCCGCAATCTCAGCGCTTCTTGCAAGACGCTACGGGAAGGATCCGGAGTATCCTGAGACGCTCGAATTCTACCCGCCGGACGGCATCACAGCGCCTGAAGCGTCATATATCATGAATGAGGAACTGACAGCGAAAGAAGTGATAAGCCTGCTGTTCTCGCTTGCGGACAAGGGTTATCTGAAGATACACGAATACGGCGGGGAAAGCCGCATAAGGCACAAACTCAAAGAGAAGTACCGCATCGAAAAGCAGCGCGATTACGACGGAGATAATCCTTACGAGAAGACCTTCATGGACGGCCTCTTCGGGGATGGGGATGTCGTTGAAGTCGATGATCTCGAGAATGAGTTCTACAGGACCGCGAACGAGATCAGGGATGCCATAATCGAGGACTACAAGCCTAAACTCTACGACGAGAATGCCGGTTCGAAAGCGAAGATGATCAAGATCATCGGAGCGGCCGGACTTGCCGTGCTGATGACAGTCATGAGCTTTACTTCGTCTGAAACAGCCGGCGAGGGACTGATGGGAAGAGTGATCTGGCTGGCGATCCCGCTTGTGATGATGATCATCGGCGCGTCCCGTCTCTCTGATGCCGTACGCGCGCGCAAGGGAGTCAGGTCCTATCTGGCTCCGGCTCTGCCGCTGCTGTTCGGACTGTTCATGTCTTACGCATACCTCTGCAGCTGGCAGATCATCCCGTTTGCGGCCGGCATCGCGCTGGTCTTTCTGATCTACGCGCTGGCCGGATTCTGCGACAAGAAGACCGACTACTTTGCCGATCTGCAGGCCAGAGTGAAGGGATATGCTGAGTTCCTGAGGACTGCCGAGAAGGATCAGATGGATACGCTGGCGGACAAGGATCCCGGATACTTTTACCGCAATCTGGCGTTCGCGTTCGCACTCGGCGTGACGGCGGTATACGCAAAGAGATTCGCTTCGATGGTCAGATCGGATCCTGACTGGTATTCATCGGATATCCACAGCTTCGGCAGCGCCGGGACCACGCGCATGGCGGATTCGGTCAGCAGCATGGCGAAGAGCATCGGAAACACGATGAGTTCCTCTCCGTCCTCGGGAAGCGGGGGAGGATCCTTCTCGGGCGGAGGCGGAGGAGGCGGCTCCGGCGGAGGTTCCTGGTAGAACATTTAAAGTAGATTTAATGGAAATGCGCTTTAATCCATAGCGGAAAGAAGCGCATTTTTGTGCTTTGAAAATGCGGATGGTATAATATCCGGCAGTACGGAAACACATTTCAGAAGGTGCAAACATGAGGATATTACTGGCAGAGGACGAAAAGGCGCTGGCAAAGGCGCTGGTAAAGATTTTTGAGAACAGCAACTACTCGATCGACGCGGTCCACGACGGACAGGACGCGCTTGATTATCTCGAGGCGGGCAATTACGATGCGGCCGTTCTCGACATCATGATGCCGAAAGTCGACGGCATAACGGTGCTGAAGAAGCTCCGCGAGAGCGGATCGGATCTTCCGGTCCTTATGCTGACC
>CADBFL010000123.1 GCA_902793875.1 uncultured Eubacteriales bacterium
AGTGACCATCCCGGCGGCAGAGCATATAAAGGCCGCGGACGAGGCCGGCGCGGACTGCCTGCTCGACATCGTTACGACAGACAGAAAGACCGGGAAAGAGGCCGCGCGCGAGCAGCTTGTCATAAAGGAGAACGTGGCGTGGGCGCCTTCGGGGGCCGGGAAGTTCAGCCTGCCTGAGCTGACCGGCGCAGAGGGAGACGGTCTTTCGTTCGTCATCGGCGGCGTGACGCTGACTCCCGCCGATCCGTACACGATACTCTTCCGCGCGCCGACAGACAACGATTATGTGCTCTGGGGCGTCAGGGACATAATGAGAGATTACACGGATCAGAGGACCGGGACGGTATCCGTCGTGAAGACAGACCGGAAGATGACCGTCGTATCGAGGATCATCTGCAAAAAGAATGAATTCGAGGTCACCGATACATATGAGGCGGCTGATGAAAGCGGCGGCTCGCTGCTCGTGACCAGCAGGATACACTGCGTGAAGGGGAAAGGCTTCCTGCCGAGATTCGGCAAGTCTTTCAGATTCCCGGACAGCTTCGATGATGTCGTCTACTGCGGCAGGAGCGGGGAATCCTACGCGGACATGAAGGATCAGTTCCCAATAGAGACAGTCAGCTGCAAAGTCCGTGACATGACCGAGCCGAACATAAAGCCTCAGGAGAGCGGCAGCCGCTTCGATACCAGATGGGCGAGCATCAGCGACGGGAATACGACGGTGACATTCACAGCGGTCGACAAAGCCTTTGAGCTGGGTATCAAGCCGTACAGCGACAGGGAACTTCTCGGGATGAAGCACCGGGAGGATGAGATAAGGACAGGCACGTATGTGACGCTGTCCGCGTTCCAGCAGGGGATAGGAACGGGCATATGCGGGCCTCAGACCGCTGATGAATTCAGGCACCCGGTCAGCGGTGACTATGTGCTCAAATTCATCATAACTACAGATAAGAAGCGCTGAAAAGTGCTACAATAATCAAGTGCAAAAGCATAAAACAAATCAATCAGTCAACGGAGGAAACCATGCTTAAGAATTTCAAAGAGATGGCCGAACTCGTAAAGGCCGATCCTGTAACGAAGAGACTCGTGCTTTGCTGCGCTCATGACGAGCACTCCCTCGACGCCGTATACGAGGCGTACAAAGAGGGTCTGGTCGTGCCTGTGTTCGTAGGCAAAGAGGAAGAGATAAAGAAGATCTGCAGCGATCACGGCTACGATTTCGGCGATGTGAAGATCTATAACGAAGATGACGACGTGGAGGCTGCGAAGACGGCCGTCCGCCTTATCCGGGAGGGCGAGGGAGACTTCCTGATGAAGGGCAGGATGCAGACATCAGACCTTCTGAGGCAGGTAGTCAACAAGGAGACAGGACTCCAGTGCGGAAAGATCATGTCGCACGTGGGACTCTTCCAGGTGCCGAATTACCATAAGGTAGTCGTGCTGACAGACGGAGGCATGCTGCTCGCGCCTGATCTTGAGCAGAAGGTGAAGATCATCAACAACGCTGTCGATGTCCTGCACTCGCTCGGATACGACGATCCTAAAGTAGCTGTCATGTGCGGAGCCGAGGTCCTCAACAAGAAGGCCATCGAGTCGGTCGATGCGGCAGAGCTCAAAGAGATGAACAAAAGAGGCGAGATCACGGGCTGCACTGTCGAGGGCCCTATCTCGTACGATATCGCTCTCAGCAAGGAGATTGCGGAATTCAAGAAGTTCGACAGCCCTGTGGCGGGCGAGGCCGATGTCATGATCATGCCTTCCATGGCGGCCGGAAACCTGCTCGGCAAGTCCTGGACGGTCAGCGGCGGCGGAATGATGGCCGGCATCATCGTGGGAGCCAAAGCTCCGATAGTTCTCGTTTCGAGAGGATCCAGCGCAGAAGAAAAGTTCTACTCGATCGCTCTGGCTGCGGCGGCATCGAACTGAAACGCAACGCAAAAAACCGATGAATAATAAATGGAATGCATACCCGAGGCCTCAGCTGGTCAGAGATGACTGGCTGAGCCTTGATGGTGAATGGGAGTTCAGGATACATAAAGGGGCCGAAGGCATGGCTCCGGCAAAAGCCGACAGGATCACCGTGCCTTACTGCCCCGAGAGCAGACTGAGCGGCATAGAAAAAAGGATCGCGCCTGACGAGGTCATGGTCTATGAGCGTTCTTTTGTGCTGCCTGATAAGTGGCTGAATGATCACATCATCCTGCACTTCGGAGCCGTCGATCAGACTGCGAAGGTCTTCGTGAACGACATGCCGGCCGCGGAACACGAGGGAGGCTATCTGCCGTTTGAGGCTGACATAACCGGACTTGTGAAGAAGGGCATAAACAGGCTCAGGGTCGAGGCGGCCGACAGGCTCGACCATAAGTATCCGTGGGGCAAGCAGAAGAACGACAACGGGGGAATGTGGTATACGCCGGTATCCGGCATCTGGCAGAGCGTGTGGCTCGAACCTGCAGCGGAAGAACATGTAACATCTCTGAAGATCGACTCCGGCGCGGACTGGGTCGAGATCAGGGCGTACGGCATAGGCGCCGGCACGATCGAGCTGCTCGGAGAAAAGCACGACCTGATAAAAGAGACAGCCACCGAGGATCTCTGCGCGGGGATAAGGATAGATATCCATCACCCGCATCTGTGGTCGCCTGAAGATCCTTTCCTCTATGATTTCGTCATAGAAGGGGAGGGAGGCGACAGGATAAAGTCGTACTTCGCGCTCAGAACTCTCTCAATAGAGGAGGCTGACGGAGTCAAGAGGCTCTGTCTGAACGGAGAGCCGTACTTCTTTAACGGAGTCCTCGATCAGGGATACTGGCAGGACGGCATATACACTCCGCCTTCGCCTGAAGCTTTCGCCGAGGACATACTGGCCATGAAGGCCCGCGGATTCAACACCCTCAGAAAGCATATCAAGGTGGAGCCTGAGATATTCTACTGTGAATGCGACAGGCTCGGAATGATCGTGTTCCAGGACATGGTCAACAACTCGGACTACTCCTTCATAAGGGACACCGGGCTTCCGGCCATCGGCCTGAAGAAAAGGAACGACAAAAACCTGCATCCGGACCCGGAGAGCAGGAGGCTGTTCATCGAAAACATGGAGGGTACTGTCAGGCATCTGTACAATCATCCTTCCATCTGCTACTGGACCATATTCAACGAGGGCTGGGGGCAGTTCGATTCGGACGCGGCCTTCGACAGGCTGAAGTCGCTCGATCCGGTGCGGTTCATCGACAGCACATCGGGATGGTTCCAGAGCAACAGGAGCGATGTGGACAGCTGCCACGTGTATTTCAAAGAGATAGACATAAAACCGGGCAGCAGGCCGCTTGTGCTGAGCGAGTTCGGAGGGTATTCGTGCAGGATACCCGGCCATGTCTACAGCGAAAAGAACTACGGATACCGCAGGTGCGCCGATGAGTCTGCGCTGCTTCGTGACCTCATGGAGCTGTACACGAAGGAAGTCGAACCCCTCATGGAGAAGGGACTTTCAGCCGCGATATATACCCAGCTGTCCGATGTCGAGGAGGAGACGAACGGGATCCTCACATACGACAGGGAGGTCGCGAAATTCGATTCATATACGGGCACGGGGCGGATAGAGATAATAGGAAACCATACCGACCATCAGGGAGGCAGAGTTATCTGCGCCCCGACGAAGCGTAAGATAAGGGCGTATGTCGCGCATAATCACAAAAGCGTGATAAAGATCTCGTCCGAGGGATTTGAGCCTTTCGAGGTGGATCTTGCTGAAAGGAACACATTCGAAAAAGGCACTTCGGGAGCCCTTGTTACCGGTATACTCGACGGGTTCTCGGGCCTCTTCGGTGAATTCGAAACGGAGGGCATGGGCCTCGACATCTATATCAGGAGCGAGGTAGGCGTCGGAAGCGGACTCAGCTCTTCGGCCGCGTTCGAGATACTGATCGCCCGCGTGATAAACGAGGAGTACTTCGGAGGAAGGGCGGATGCGGTGCAGCTCGCAAAGATAGCGCAGGCCGCGGAGCGCGATTACTACGGCAAGCCTTGCGGCATGCTCGATCAGCTCGCCATAAGCATCGGAAGACCGGCGATGCTCGACTTCGGAAGCAGCGACCCGGAAATAGAGTATCTGGACCTGGCTCTTTCGTCCGCGGGATATGAACTGGTCGTCCTTCCGACCGACTCGAGCCATGACGACCTGGATGCCGAATATGCGTCCGTACCTGACGACATGTTTGCGGTAGCGCGCGCGATGGGCATCGAAAAACTCGGGGAATACAACGAGGAGCAGTTCAAGAGGAAACTCCCGATGCTTGAGGAGATGGTCGAAAAAGGCGAACTCACTGAGCTCCAGCTCAACAGGGCAAGGCACTTCTACGATGAGAACGAAAGAGTGCTGGCAGCGGCAGGAGCACTCAAGGCGGGGAACATCGACAGGTTCCTCCAGTGTATCAACGCCTCGGGCCTGAGCTCCGAAAACCTTCTCGAAAATGTCGTGCCGCCGGGAGTAGAAGAGAACGGACTCTCAAGAGCCCTCGACGAATACAAGGCAAAGCCCGATACTGCGGCCGTAAGGCTGATCGGCGGAGGCTTCGGCGGCAGCATCCTTGTGATCAGACGCATCTGATACTGCGCATCTGCCACCGCATCTGATACCTGCGCATCTGCCACTGCATTTCTTTGCTCACGGCAGCGGACACCCGTAATGCGTGTCTGAGATGCACAATTGTGTATGAATCGAGCTGATTCGTCTGGTCATACACATTTTTGACAAACATAGCCGAACTCTGACGGCGGGTGTAATTTCTGACGGATAACAAAAAAGTTTACACCCGATTGTCATTTTCAAGTCGGGTTACGGGGCAAAACCATCGGGATGGTGTAAAATAGAAGTATTATTCAGGAAAAATACACCCATTTCTGCGGATTTGGGTGTATTTCTTTTGCTTACGAGCCAATTATTACACCCGGAAGGCAATATCCGCAGCAAAAACGATACCGAAACAAGAAAAAGGTGTAATTTCAGTGGAAATCCCCTGAATATTACACCCTTGTCTGTCTGCTGGAGATTATTACCGTCAAAACCGGTCGTTCCGGCCGTGTCAGCAATATCTGTATTAAGTCACAGTATCTTACAGTACTCTGCTTCTGATGACGCAGTCGCAGCTGAACGGAACAGTGCCTCTGGTAACATCGGCGATGAAGTAGCCGTAGTCGTTTGCTCTGTTCTTGGCTCCTGCGAAGCCCTTGAGAGCGCTGCCGTAGTACTCTTTCATCTTTGCCTCG